>NZ_JAPZSS010000176.1:0-27046 GCF_027532015.1 Microcystis sp. LE19-131.1A
TACAGCGATTTCTAACTTAAATAATCTTGAAAATGGGACGATTCCTAGTAATATTACTGAAAATTCAACTTCAGTAACTATTAGCGAAAAGCAACAAGTATCTAATACTATTGTTCCTAGTAATATTACTCCTAGTCAACGTTCAAACCTCGTTTATGTGTTAGGAACTTTAGGCTATGATTTCGGCACAGAAGCTCGTCGAGACACCTTTGAACAGTTAATGCCAAGCATCACAATAGATAATCTTGAATTACCTCCCAATCCCTACGATGCGCGGCAAATGGTAGATTATTTAGAAAGTAATTTATCAGAAGCTAAGTCTTTAATTTGGACACTCAATTTAGAACTAACTCCCATCTATGCGATTAAACCCGTGGGAGCTTTTGCCGCCGAGATTTATCAAGTCATGCAATATATGTTAGCGGGTCAAATATTGCCAGAAGCTGACGAAGATTATATTGAAAGGGTGAGTATCCCCGGTCTTCTTACTGAGGAAACCGTGAGACTTTTTTCCAGTCAAATTGTTCCGGTAATCAAGGTTAATAGTCCGCGAGGAATGTATGGCTGGAAAGTTAATACTTTGATTGAATCAGCCATAGAAACTGTTCGCACGGAACATGAAATCGCCGATGAAGCGAGGATGCGGCGTTCTCTAACCAGTTTCTTAAATCGCATTTATTATGACTTACGCAACGTCGGACAAATCGCCCGCGATCACGCTTTAAATTTTGCGGCAACTAACGCTTTTCAAGCCGTACAAACCTTCTCCCAAGCAGTAGCAATGGGAATGGAATTACACAGTATTGAAGTAGAAAAAAGCCCCTTCTGTCGCTAGGTCAGTGAATACTGGGACGTGAAATTAAAATTCTTTGATCCCGAAAATGGTCTGCGTGCTAAACGAGTTTTTCGCTTTACTATTGATGTTAGCGATCGCACCCCTGTAACTTTAGGTGCAGTGCGTTCTTGGGCTGTTTCTAAATAGCCTGAGTCTGCTAAGTAAGTAGTTATAATTAAATTGAAGATAGATTTTGCCTCTGATCCCCCCTGCCCCCCTTAATAAGGGGGGTGCCGATAGGCGGGGGGATCCCCCCTGCCCCCCTTGATAAGGGGGGTGTCTGACAACTTTTAACACCTACCTACTTAAGTACCTAAGCAAAATTGATTAACCAATAAGGCCAGGGTTAACTTGTCAAAATTGTACCAAATGTACTTAACAAAAATGTCGATCAAATTCAATTATAATTAACTTCTTATTCAAAATTTTAGTTAATTATGCGTTACAAACTTTTAGGTAATAGTGGTCTGCGAGTTTCCGAACTATGTCTAGGGACGATGACATTCGGGGAAGATTGGGGTTGGGGAGCGGATAAAGAGGAAAGTCGGGCGGTTTTTCAGGCTTTTGCGGAAACGGGCGGCAATTTTCTCGATACTGCTAATATCTACACTAACGGAACCAGTGAAACATTAGTGGGGGAATTTGTCAAGGGCGATCGAGAAAAATGGGTAATCGCCACGAAATATTCTCTCAACACCCGTCCCGGGGATGTCAATGCCTGCGGAAATCATCGAAAAAACCTCTTTCAGGCGGTAGAAGCTAGTTTAAAGCGTTTAGGTACTGATTATATCGATTTACTCTGGCTTCATATTTGGGACTCTCTCACTCCTATGGAGGAAGTGATGCGTGCTTTCGATGATTTGGTCAGGATGGGAAAAGTGCTTTATATCGGCATTTCTGACAGTCCTGCTTGGATTGTCTCCCAAGCAAACACCCTGGCCACCCTACGGGGATGGACACCCTTTATCGGACTACAAATAGAATATTCTCTCAAGGAACGCACCCCCGAACGGGAATTATTGCCTATGGCCAAAGCATTAAACATCGGTGTGACAGCTTGGAGTCCCCTGGGAGGAGGAGTTTTAACGGGAAAATATAATCAACCCAACCCCGTCGATGGTCGTTTAAGCATGACCGACCAACCTTTTCAAATTCTCGATCGCGATCTGAAAATTGCCGAGACCGTCCTAGAGATTGCCAGAGAAATCGGGAAATCACCGGCACAAGTGGCGTTAAATTGGCTCAGAAATCGCCCTAACCCCATAATTCCTATCATTGGCGCTCGAAGATTGTCCCAATTGCAGGATAATCTCGCCTGTGTGGATTTTAACCTGACTGGGGAACAGCTGCAACGACTTGATAATATCAGTGCCATTTCCCTCGGTTTTCCCCAGGAACTTTTAGCCAGTCAATTTGTTCGCGATATCCTATTAGGAGGAGTAGCGGCACAATTGGACCGATGATGGAAGTCTTTGTTTATGGAACCCTGAAACCTAAAGAGAGTAACTATTCTGCCTACTGTGCAGGAAAAGTGATCAACTCTAAAACCGCCTACACAAGGGGGCATTTATACCATCTTACCGCCCTCGGTTATCCCGGACTGACCGAGGGGGATGGCTGGGTGAAGGGAATTTTATTGACTTTTAACGCAGATTATGATATTGGGCTTTTGGATAGTTTGGAAGATTATCAACCCGGCAGAGCTGCAGAAGAAAACGAGTATCAGCGTCGCAGAATCCCTATTTATAATCTAGAGCGAGAATTAATCTGCGAAGCCTGGGGATATGTGATGACACCAGCAAAAATAGCTATACATGGCGGTATTTGGCTTCCTTCCGGTTGGTGGACCAGTAGCGATCGAGAATAGGGATGAGGGGGCCGATTCTGTTAAGATATACAAATTAAAAGCTTAATCGTGAAAAAATTATGTATCTACTCCTAGAAGTGGCCAGTGGCAAATTCCCCGTTTATTTCGTGGCAGTTTATGTGGTCGGTTTTCTGGCTGCTGTCACCATCGGTTCGATCGCTTGGTATAATTCTAAGCGCCCGGTTGGTTGGGAAGATGCCCAAAGACCGGATATTATCCCCGAAGTGAAGACAGATATAGATTCTGATTCTCGATCCTAGAAAAAGGCAGTTATCAGTTATCAGCTTCTCAAGGCAAGAGGCAAGGGGCAAAACACAGAATCTGGCAATTCTCCTACCTAAAAAGAAGGTTAGAAACTAAGCACATCAAAGCTTTTAGCTTAACAAATTAGGTTTTAGATTCAGACCTTGTTATCAGATGTGGGTTTTCAGTTCACTGATTACTGATTACTATTTACTGACAGAACTACCCATTCCCTTCCATCTTCCCTATTCTCCATTTTGCTATGAAACTAACAGCGATGTCCTTTAATATTCGCTACGATAAACCCGATCCTGATGAGCGTAATTGGCGAGTAAGAAGGGAAGCAGTAGCGGCTCTAATTGCTCACTATTCTCCCGATATAATTGGTACTCAGGAAGCTCGCGCTAATCAACTATTGGATCTACACCGTTTATTGCCAAAATACCAAAGTTTAGGTAGTGATCGCAGGGGAACAGGATTAGATGAACATTGTGCGATTTTATATCAACCAAGTCGGTTAAAATGTTTAGAAATATACGAATTTTGGCTATCAGAAACTCCCGATATTGTTGGCAGTATTACCGAAGCTTGGGGTAATCCTTATCCCCGCATGGTAACGGGGGCTAAATTTCGCACTCTTGAGGGGCAAACTTTGCAGTTTTATAACACCCATCTCGATTACTATAGCGACAAAGCTAAGGACTTAGGTGCTAAGTGCATACAGGAGCGTTTTTGTCAACTAGATTTAACAAAAGATTACTTATTTTTAACGGGGGATTTTAATGTTAATTCTCAACGATTACCCCGTCAGATTTTAACTCAACCTCTCCAGTCAGAAATTAAATTAAAGGACGCTTTAGCCGATTTGGAATTAGCGGAACAAATGAGCTTTAATAATTACACCGATACCCCCTATTTAGCCATCGATACCATTTATTATGATAGCCGTTTGCAGTTAGATTGGGTAAAAGTAGATCCTTCCCGTTGGCTGAATCTTATTCCCTCCGATCATTATCCTGTAATTGCTGCTTTTACCTTGCCCTAGAAATAGATTATTTTTGTATTTAGCAAATATATAGAGGGTGAAAGCTTCAGCAGACTTTAGTAATTCAATGGTTAAATTTTTTCGGTGTTTTCAAGAGGAAAAGACTCAAGAAGTGCTATTTTCGTGGCTATTATCGAGGCAATTCTGTTTATTTTCCTCCGGGGATTAGTTACCAATTATCTGTTTATTTGATTAATTCCACCCCATCTTTGCCGTCAATCTCCTGTAGATAAACTCTTACCTGTTCCTCGGCTGCGGTGGGGAGTTTTTTGCCAGTAAAATCTGGGTGAATTGGTAATTCCCGATGACCACGATCAACGAGGACTAATAAGCGGATTTTTTGCGGTCTGCCATACTCAATAATAGCATTAAAAGCGGAGCGGATTGTGCGACCTTTGTAGATAACATCATCAACTAAAATCACGGTTTTTCCCGTGACATCTAGGGGCATTTTGGTTTTAGCAGGAGTGCGGGTTTTAATGCGATCGAGATCGTCGCGATAGAAGGTAATATCGATCGCTCCCACGGGAACTTTTACCCCTTCTAAGCTCTCAATTTGACTAGCAATTAAATTAGCTAAAGGCACTCCTCGCGTGTAGATACCGATCAAAATCAAATTATTCAAATCGCCACTTTTTTCGATAACTTCGGAAGCTAAACGGGTAATGGTGCGACGAATTTCGTCAGCCGAGAGAATTTCAATTAACTGTGAGGTCATAATTTTCCAAGACAAGGGGGGATAGGGGATAGGGAAATTTTTACAGCAATGGTCTTTTTTTACTTTTTCCTTTTTTCTTTTAAAACCATCTTCCCACTAACGAATATAATTATTTTCACTTACCTATTTTAACTCGATCGCTCATGAGTGATGAATTATTGCAAAAATCTGCCCTAGAATTAGCCCAACTGATTCGCACTAAACAAATCTCCCCCCTAGAATTAACCCATTTATACCTCGACAGAATTGAGAAATTTGACTTTCAAATCGGTAGTTTTGTCCATGTCGCCGGGGAAAGCGCCCTAGCAACCGCCAGCATCCAAACGGAACAATTAAGTCAAATCACCGATACTGCCGAATTACCGCCTTTTTTTGGAGTTCCCACCGCCATTAAAGACTTAAATGCCGTCGCTGGAATGCCGGTTAGTTACGGAGTCGCCGCTTTACAGGGAAATATCGCCCAATACGACGAAGGAATCGTCACCAGAATGAAAATGGCGGGTTTTATCCTTCTGGGCAAAACTGCCACTTCCCAGTTAGGGTCCTTTCCCTACACCGAAAATCCGGGTTTTTTGCCGACTCGTAACCCCTTCAACCGCGATTATACCGCAGGAGGTTCCAGTGGTGGCGCGGCGGCGGCGGTAGCGGCGGGTTTCTGCCCGATTGCCCAGGGTTCCGACGGTGGCGGTTCGGTACGTACTCCGGCGGGTTGTTGCGGTTTGGTGGGGATAAAACCCAGTCGCGGGCGCGTTTCCTATGCCCCGGTGGGGGAATTTCAAAGCGGTATCGCCACTAACGGCACTCTTTCTAAGACGGTGGCAGATGGGGCGGCGCTGCTTACCGTGATTTCGGGCTATACGACGGGCGATCCCTACTGGCTACCCGATCCGCCCTTTTCTTTCCTAGAAGCCACTCAAAGAGGCGTAAAACCCCTGAGAATCGCTTTTGCTACTTCCATATCCCCCTTCGGCGAGGCGGCTTCCGTCTATAAAAATGCTGTCCTCGACACGGCTAAAATTTTAGAGGGTATGGGGCATCATTTAACGGAGTATTCTCCCGATTTACAGGCGTTAATCGCTCCTTTTCGCCGTATTTGGCAAGCGGGGACGGCAGCGACGGGAATTCCTAAGGAGTTATTAAGTCCCCTTAACCAATGGTTATTAGAGAATTCTGGCAGCGCAGGGGAGTACCTGCAAGCGGTGCGGCAGATGCACGTTATTTCGCGGCAAATTGTGGCGATGTTTGATAATTTTGATGTCTTACTTTTGCCCATTTTCCTACATCAACCCCCCGGAATTGGTGAGTGGGAGAATTTACCACCGCAAGAAGCGGTTGATAGGATGATTGCTTGGATTGCTCCTTCTCCGATTGCTAATGCGAGTGGCCTACCCGCGATTGCTTTACCAACGGGAGTGGATAGTCAGGGTTTACCCGTGGGAATTCAGTTAGTGGGTAAACCTGCTGATGAAATCACTTTATTGGGATTAGCAACGCAGCTGGAAACTCAGATTTTTTCGCCTCTATTTTGACAGTAAATATTCTTGCCATTGTTCAAAGATTTTCTGGCTCATGTTACCTGTTTGTGTCGCTAAAATTCCTAGCTTTTCCACAAGTGTTAGAATGACGGGCAATCCTAGTTGTAACTTTTCGATAGTTTTTCTTTGAGCAAAAACTTCTCTGGGAGTTCCTTCAATAATTAATTGTCCGCCATCGATGACAAAAATCCAGTCAGCCCAGTGATAGACAAAATCTAAATCATGACTTGCTAGGATAATTGTTGTGCCGAGTTGATGAATTTGTTCGAGATATTCTCGTAATTTTTGACTATGACGCGCATCTAGATAAGCCGTGGGTTCATCTAATAAAAGCAAGGTGGGATTCATCACCATTACATCGGCAATTGAAACTTGTTTTTTTTGTCCCAAACTAAGATGATGAACTGGTTCATAAGCTAGGGGAGTTAGAGCAAATTTGTCTAGGGTTGCCCACACGCGGTCGATAATTTCTGAGGTAGGTAAGTCTAGATTATTTAAACCATAGGAAATATCTTCTTCCACAGTGGCAGCGACTAACTGATGCTCAGGATTTTGAAAAACTAAGCCAATTTGCTGATGTAAATTTCCTAAAAAAGAGCGGTTATATTGAAAGGGGTTTCCTTGCCAATAAATTACACCTTGCTGGGGTTTGTACAAACCACTAGCTAAAAGAAATAAGGTAGTTTTTCCACAACCATTCTGTCCGATTAAAGCATACTTTTTCCCCGCAGAAATGTTAAGATCAAAATTTTCAATAGCTCGACTGGAAAGACAAGGATAACTATAGGAAACATTTTGAAATGTCAATAAATTTTGAGCCATTTTAGTTGATAACTAAGTTAAGAATGATCAATAAAATACAACCGAATAAAGCTTCAAATATGTATCTTCTTTGAGATTGATAAGAACGAGAACTAGACATTTTAAAACTTCCTTGAAATCCCCGCGCTTCTAAGCTGAGAGAAATCTGACGATAATTATTAAGAGTTCGCTGGAATAATTGCCCTCCTAAAATACCAATACTTTTCATTCCTTTTGACCAACTTTGATAACCACAACGGGAATTTTGGGCTGTCCAAATTTCTTGAGCAAGTTCTAGTAAGCTGAAAATAAACCGGTACATCAATAATAATAATTCTGTCAATAAAATCGGACATCGCCATTGTCTGAGAACTTGTAATATTTCAATAAAAGGAGTGGTTAAAATTAGAAAATATAGACAATTTGTCATCGCCCAAATCCTGGGGAATAAAAATCCAACCTGTTCCATTCCTGTTTGGCTAATATAGAGATACAAAGAACCTAGATAAAATCCCATACCTTGCCAAATATCCTGCTGAATTATTGATTTTTTATCCCACGGTACACCACTAATAAGAAAAGCGGGTAAACTAATTAAAGAAAACCCCAAAGGTAAAGATAACAAGCGCAGATAAGTCCTTTGGGGAATCCCCGCATAGATAGTAATTGCTATAGTTAACCAAAAACCGATGAGTAACTGCACAAGCCAAGGGGAAATTAGCGAGAGAATTAATAGAACTATCGCCAACAATAGCTTATGATTCGGGGGCAACCAACGCAGACGATTTTTGTAAGCAAGACTATCAATTAGATGGCTCATTTCTACTAATTACTATTCTCATCGGTGGAGGCAGATTGTTCCTTTTCTGTCCTCCCTTTATATAGTCCGATAACAAAACCAATCACCCCCGCTCCCAAGGCAGCTTGGGAAGCAAAAAGTAAACTTTCTACCTCGCCACTAGGCGGTTCAAAGAAAGGTCGAAACCATGATTTATAATCAGGATTAAGTGTAGTGATTGCGGTTTCCGCTTGGTCATCAGCCCCGCTAAATTCGCCCCGCACAAAAACTAAGGGCAAAACTGCTAAAAGAATTACGGCCATAGCCAAAAGCCAATTATTTCTTAGAGAATATCGGTTCATAATTCAGCCTTACCCTTGTAATAATTTGATAGTTTCTAACTCTTTTTTTCCGTAAGACTGGAGCCAATTCCACACCAATAATGTCAGTAATCCTTCGCTAATAGCTAGAGGAATTTGAGTCAGGGCAAAAATTCCCGCAAACTTGATAAAGGCTGCTACAAAGCCACCATTAATAGCAGGAAAAGCTAAGGCTAATTGGATAGAAGTAGTTATATAAGTGAACAAGTTTCCTAGGGCAGCGGCACAAAAAATAGCCACTCTTTGTTGTCCTGTTTTTAGAAGCAAATGATAGATACAATAGGCAACTAATGGGCCAATGATAGCCATAGAGAACATATTTGCCCCCAGAGTAGTTAAGCCACCATGGGCTAATAACAAAGCCTGAAATAATAACACTAAAGTTCCTAAAACAGTCATCGTCAAGGGACCGAACAAAATTGTTCCTAAACCTGTCCCTGTTGGATGGGAACAACTACCTGTAACCGAGGGAATTTTTAAGGCTGAGAGAACAAAAGTATAAGCACCAGCTAGGGCAAGCAATAGCTTAAGTTCGGGATGTTCTTGCGTAATGCGAGTTAAAGAACGTAAGCCAAAAATGAAAAAAGGAAGCGATATTATCCACCAAAAAGCTGCCCACTGTACAGGCAAAAACCCTTCAGCAATGTGCATAGCTGCCGCTGGATTTGCCGAATTAATTAATAGATAAACAGTTAGTACCGTTATAAGGATTAAGCGGAAATATTTCTGGGTCTTCATTCCGTACCTCGCGGATTTGACTAGATTTGCTCACACATTCCCCAGGCATTCTGACTAATAAGGATAATCCTTAATCACAGCTGCGGGACAGTGGCAGATTTACACTGCGCTTTCCCTGATTACTCTAATCATTTTAGTTGGTTAGAGTTGAATGTTTCCTCAACCTATCATGCTTAGGAGCAAGGGAGAGAATTTATACAGGAAATCTTAACTTTTGCGCTGTTAAGCATTATGAAGTTTTGTTGTTACTAATTAACTAGCAAGACTTTCGGTAAATTGGGGAATGGAAGCGATAAGTTTACGCGTGTAATCACTTTGGGGAGAGTTAATAATTTCGTTAGCTGTACCCATTTCCTCAATTTTACCTTTATTCATCACCATAATCCGATCGCTCATAAATCTGACGACACTTAAATCGTGGGAAATAAAGATATAAGTGAGATTAAATTCCTGCTGTAATTCTTTGAGTAAATTTAAGACTTCCGCTTGTACGGAAACATCTAAAGCAGAGACAGATTCATCACAGATAATAAACTGAGGATTTAAGGCTAAAGCGCGGGCAATACACACCCTTTGTCGTTGTCCTCCCGATAATTGATGGGGATAGCGATCAAACCAAGTAGGATCAAGTTTAACTCGTTCTAATAAATATTCTACTCTTTGCCGTTGCTTTTGGGAATTGCCGCCAGTATGATGAATAACCATCGGTTCTAAAATTGCTTTACCGATGGATAAACGGGGATTCAGGGAGTTGTAGGGATTCTGAAAAACTATCTGTAATTCCCGTCGCAGTAGTCTTAATTTTGGATCGCTGGGGTTTAATTTAGCCAGATTTTCTCCTCGGAAATAGATATCTCCAGAAGTGGCAGGAATTAAGCGCAGAATTGTCCTTGCTAAGGTAGATTTTCCGCAGCCCGACTCACCGACTAAACCCAGGGTTTCCCCCCGTTTAACGGCAAAACTGACCTGATCTACGGCATTAAAAAAGGTCTTTACTTGCCCGAAAACTCCCTTAACTGGAAATCTAACCGATAAATTTTCTACCGATAAAATATTCTCGTGATGTTGTAAACCTTCAATTCTGCTTTCTTCCTCCTGGAGAGTAATAAATTTAACTGCTGGTGGAGTAATTTCCTGTAAGTCAATAATCTTACCTTGAGAGTCTTTTTCCACTTGTAAAAAATCGCTGACAGTGGGCAATTTTTCGGGACGAGAGTTTAAGCGAGGACGACAGGCAAGTAAACCTTTTGTGTAGGGATGTTGGGGATAATTTAATACTTCTTCTTTTGTTCCCTGTTCGACAATTTCTCCTTGATACATCACGACAATTTGATCGGCAATTTCGTTAATAACTCCTAAATCGTGGGAGATAAAAACCATTGACATTTCTCGATCGCTTTTGCACAAATCTCTTAATAATCTTAATATTTCTGCTTGGACAGTCACATCTAAAGCGGTGGTTGGTTCGTCAGCAATTAATAGGGTAGGATTACAAGAAATCGCCATGGCAATCATTACCCTTTGTAATTGTCCCCCCGATAATTCGTGAGGATAACGCTTGAGAATTGCCTCTTTTTGTTCCTGAAGATAAGTTCTAATTTTTTCTCTAACATGACCCTTATTTTCTAAGGGAAAAGTTTCTATATATTTCTCCTCTAACTGTTGATCACTGGGTAATAAGCGCACTTCTTGCAGTAGAGAGATGGCTTGATTTTTTGCCTGTTCGGGGGTGACTTTTTGATGCAGTAAAATTGCTTCAGTGAGTTGAAACTCGATGTTATACACTGGATTAAGAGAACTCATGGGTTCTTGGAAAATCATCGCCATTTCTCCCCCGCGATAATAACGCAATTCTTCCGGGGGAATAGATAATAAATCTACTACTTGCATTGACTGACCTTTTGCTGGACGAAAGCAAATTTCTCCCCCGGTAATTTTTCCCGGAGAGGGAACCAATCCCATGAGTGCGAGGGAGGTGACAGATTTTCCTGAACCCGACTCCCCCACACAACCGAGAACTTGACCTTTCTGCAAGCTAAAACTAATGTTATTAACGGCGACTGTTGTTCTTTTCTGATTGGAAAATTCAACGGTGAGATGGTGAACGTCGAGAATTTTGTTATCCATAGGTCTTTATTCAGAAAAACAGATTCGATTTACTTATTAAATATAGCTTTTTCTGTTCCCAGTAGCTGGGTGCAATTAATTGGTAGATAGCTGGGGGAATCTCCCTTGCAAGGGAGAATTTTGGCTCTCTTATTCTTTGTGTGATAAGTTTAACTTATATAGTAGTGATCGATCTCTGTGTCCTTTGTGTCTCTGTGGTTCCTTCCACTCGCTCGCCAGCAGGACTGTATCTTAGAATACATTTTACCCACCAAACCCAAGAGAGCCGAATTTTTCGGCATTAAGAAGATTTTCGTCTCTGAGCGATCGCCATTTACCGGAGACTGGCGACTTTTTTAAAGAAAAAATTTTCTTTCCTGTCTCCCCTTTTAGATTAGACTGGTAATTGAGAATAATTAGCATTTATTTAAGCGATCGCAATTCCGAGACAGTTCAAAAACCGTTGACTGAGGCTGACAGTAGTGCAGTTCTCACCCTTTGGCTACTTCAGTAAACTCGATGAACCATCAAGGAATTATTGTCACTCTTGAATGAAAGACCTTCATTACCTTTGGAGATAAAAAAAGCATGGACGATAAAATTAGACCTAATGCCCCAGAAAAACCAGAAAAATCGCCAAATAAAGCCCAATTTTTCCGTTGGGGTGGTAAAAAGACAGAATTAGATAATGTCACTCCCACGGGTAATGACTTGGCTGCCACCTATCCCCTCGCACAAGTGGAAATGGGAAAAACCGTCTGGTTAGTGGGATTTCAGGGGACAGGAGGGATCAATCGACTCCTAGGTATGGGATTAAACCCCGGCATTCAATTACAGGTAATTAGTTCCCAAGGGAGGGGATCAGTTTTAATTGCCATTCAAGACAATCGTATCGGTATCGGGGCGGAAATGGCCGAAAAAATCCTCGTTAGTGACATTCAACCAAAAAAACTGGAACCCAAAAAAGACCTAACTGAAGTAAGAACATTTCTGCGGGAGATACCCATAGGAAAAGCGGGTAAAGTCATCGGTTATGACCGAGCATTGCGCGGATACAAAGGAAAATTGTTATCAATGGGATTAACTCCGGGGACAGAGTTTACCGTTATTCGCGTCGCACCTTTGGGGGATCCCGTCGAGATTCGAGTGCGGGGATTTCATCTCAGTCTGCGTAAACAGGAGGCAGACACTTTAATCGTCGAAGAAATAGACCCAGAAAGCAAAATTTAATCATCTAAGCCTATTCGTCACTTAATATCCTAAATTATGGTCAAACCCATTATCGCCTTAATCGGCAATCCTAACTGTGGCAAAACTACCCTTTTTAATGCTCTCACAGGAGCCAATCAACGGACCGGCAACTGGCCGGGAGTAACAGTCGATCGCAAAGAGGGACAATTTCAAGTTAACGGGGAAGATATCACCCTTGTGGATTTACCCGGAGTCTATTCCCTCGATGTGGAAGAAGGGGAGACAGGAATGGATGAATTAGTCGCTAGGGACTATCTACTGTCAGGAGAAGCGGATTTAGTGATTAATATCGTCGATGCTGCCAATTTAGAGCGTAATCTCTACCTGACTACCCAAATCATGGAGATGCGTTTACCGATGTTGATTGCCCTAAATATGATGGATGTGGCCAAAACTAGGGGTATTGTGGTTAATCCGCAACTCTTAAGCGTTCGCATGGATGCAATTGTCGTGGCGATTAGTGCAGTTAAAGGGGAAGGAATCGGAGAATTAAAGCAAAAAATTGGGGAATTAGTCAGTAATATTAGCCATACTGCCGCTTATGTCGCTTATCCTGCGGTAATTGAGGAAGCTCTTAACGAGATTGTTGCCTACATTAACGACCATAGCAGTAAAAGGATCGTTGAGCCAAGATGGACTGCTTTAAATCTACTGCAATACGAGGATCGCATCGCCCCAGAATTGCGCTCCCAGGAACTATTAAGCATTATCGTCAAGCATAGACGACAAATACACCAAGTTTTAGGGGAAGACCTTGATATTTTAATTGCTGATACTCGTTATGGCTTTATTCAACAAGTTACTCAGGGAGCCACTCAACGGACTGGACAAATAAATGATACCATGTCCGACCGCCTTGATCGGATTGTTCTCGATCGCTGGTTAGGAATTCCGATATTTTTGGGCGTAATGTACCTAATGTTCTTGTTTACCATCAATGTTAGTGCTGCCTTTATCGATTTCTTCGATTTAACTGCCCAGACTATCTTTGTCGATGGTTTGTCCCAAGTTTTACAAACAATCCATACCCCAGGTTGGCTAATTGCTCTGCTCGCTGATGGAGCGGGGGGAGGTGTGCAAACCGTCGCCACTTTTATCCCCGTAATTGGCTTTATGTTCCTCTTTTTGTCAATTTTAGAGGATTCCGGCTATATGGCCCGGGCAGCCTTCGTCATGGACAGATTGATGCGTTTGGTGGGATTGCCGGGTAAATCCTTTGTTCCCATGCTAGTGGGATTTGGTTGCAGTGTGCCGGCAATTATGGCCACCAGAACCCTAGAAAATTCCCGCGATCGTTTAATGACGATTATGATGAACCCTTTTATGTCCTGTGGGGCCAGATTACCTGTTTATGCCCTATTTGCAGCGGCTTTTTTCCCCATAGGTGGTCAAAACATCGTTTTTGGTCTTTATATCTTAGGAATTCTCGCCGCTATTTTGACGGGATTGGTGATGAAAAAAACCCTACTCAAGGGAGAAATCAGTCACTTTATTATGGAATTGCCTCCCTATCATCTACCGCGTCTGAAAGGAGTTTTAATTCGCACTTGGGAACGTCTGCAAGCGTTTTTATGGAAAGCTGGACGAATTATCGTTTTAATGGTGATGATTTTGGGACTACTCAACTCCGTCAGTTTTGATGGTTCTTTTGGTAATCAAGACAGCGAGCGATCGGTTTTAAGTGCCACCAGTAAAGCTGTAACTCCTATTTTCTCACCCATGGGACTAGAGCAGCAAAATTGGCCGGCAACGGTGGGCATTTTTACGGGAGTTTTTGCCAAAGAAGCGATGGTAGGCACATTAAACTCAATTTACAGCCAACTAGCGGGGGAAGATAACCCTAATAAGGGGGCAGCAGCCGAAAAATTCGACTTCTGGGGGCAAATTCAGGAAGCTATTGCCACTATTCCCGCCAATTTAGCGCAATTACCCAATCAAGTGCTTGATCCCTTGGGTTTGAATATTGGTGATTTACAAGATCAAAAAACGGCTGCCGAGGAGCAAGAGATAGATTTAGGAACTTTTGGGGCGATGGCGAAAAGATTTGATGGTCAAGCGGGTGCTTTTGCCTATCTTTTGTTTGTTCTGCTCTATTTTCCCTGTGTTTCGGCCACATCGGCCGTATATCGCGAAACTAATGCCGGTTGGACTGTTTTTATTGCCCTCTGGACCACAGGAATGGCCTATATTGTTGCCACTTCCTTCTATCAAATCGCCACTTTTTCTCGACATCCGGGGTTTTCTCTCTTTTGGATAGTCTTGATGGGTTTAACCGTAGTCGGGGTTTTATTCACCTTAAAAAATCTCCGTCCCCGAAAAATCAACCGTCCGGCAATTTAATTTCAGTTATCAGTGGTCAGGTTTTGGGGTTTTAGGGTTTTGGGGGTTTAGGGTTTTAGTTAAAATTTCCCCACTTCCCCACTTCCCCACTTCCCCACTTCCCCATTCCCCATTCCCCCAACTTTATTTGAAAAGATGATTTTAACCGATATACAGGCTTATCTTGCCAAAAATCAGAAAGCATCTCTGGCTGACTTATCCACACACTTTCGGATGTCAGCGGATGCCTTAAGTCCCATGCTCGATCGCTTGCTGAAAAAAGGGCGAATTCGCCTGATTTCCCTAGAAAAATGCGGAGGATGCAGCCGTTGTTCCCCAGAATCTATGGCTTTTTACGAATGGATTGAAGGCAATTCCACAGGGACAAACAGATAAAAGTTCACCACTACAGAAGTGATCTCACCATTAAGATAACTGCTGTATTATCAGTCGCTTTCAACTGGGATAGTTAATTTCTGGCGAGGAACCAAAGTCACTCAACCGCAGAACCTCAAGGTTGTATAATTTTTAAGAGTTATTAAGCTTTGTATCAGTTTGCCCGGCAGCATTTAATGAATATACTTTTGCTGACATCATCTTTAGGTTTACTCCTAGCGATCGCTATCGTCGTCTATTTTGTTTCCTCTCGCAAGTACCAATCGTCGGACTCGGTGGCCAATTCCTACGACCAATGGACCCAGGACGGGATTTTAGAATATTATTGGGGCGAACACATCCATTTAGGTCACTACGGTTCCCCACCAGAAAAAAAAGACTTTCTACAGGCAAAAGCTGACTTTGTGGCGGAAATGGTCTCTTGGGGAGGTTTGGATAAACTACCCACCGGTGCAACTCTCCTCGATGTCGGTTGTGGTATTGGTGGCAGCAGTCGCATTCTGGCCCGCGACTACGGATTTGCCGTTACCGGTGTCACCATTAGTCCCAAACAAGTGGCACGGGCCAAAGAACTAACACCCCCAGATGTAAATGCTCGCTTTTTGGTCGATGATGCCATGGCCCTTTCTTTTCCCGACGAGAGTTTTGATGTGGTCTGGTCAATTGAAGCCGGTCCCCATATGCCGGACAAAGCCGTTTTTGCTCAGGAATTACTGCGAGTTCTCAAACCAGGGGGAGTCCTAGTGGTAGCGGACTGGAATCAGCGAGATGACCGTCAAAAACCGCTCAATTTCTGGGAAAGTCCTGTAATGCGCCAACTTTTGGATCAGTGGTCCCACCCCGCTTTTGCCAGTATCGAAGGTTTTGCCGAACAGTTGGCGGCCACGGGATTGGTAGATGGGGAAGTGATGACTGCTGACTGGACAACAGCCACTCTACCCTCTTGGATTGATACCATTTGGCAGGGGGTGATTCGTCCCCAAGGTTGGTGGCAATTTGGTCTAACTGGGTTGGTTAAATCCGTCCGAGAAGTGCCGACAATTCTGCTGATGCGTTTGGCCTTTGGTACGGGTTTATGTCGTTTTGGGATGTTCCGCGCTGTTCGCGCTCAATCCCATCTGCAAGCAAGTCAGCAAGAGTCTCTTACCTCAGTTATCTAGCTGGTTATAATTAGGGCTTGCTGAATAAATGTGAAATGTAGGCAAGGTAAGGTTTTTGTGGCTTTTCTCGCTCCCACAGGTGCAAGATTTTGAGAGAATTGTGGTTCCAAACCTTGCGTCTTCATCGGCCCGCGTCCTGTAGGGGCGAAGCATTCGGACAATAACCTATCGGTGAAAAGGTAGATTTTCTATCCGAATGCTTCGCCCGTACTTATTCAGCAAACCCAAAATAATGATATTTTGATTATAAACGATCGCGCTCAAACAAAAACATAAATCGTAGTGGACTGACACACCTAATTTAGGTGTAGGGTGCGTATTTGCGGCCATCAATTCGGTCAAAAAACCAAAATTAACAAGCCGCCGTAACGCACCACCTCTATCATTAAATTGGTGCGTTACGCTATCGCGCTTCACACCCTACTGGCTAGTCTTTGTGTCTTTGTGGTTATGATGAATCAATCAACTCCCAATACTAATCAATCTATCCCCGTAGAGATAATTGCTTCCCGTAATTTCATTGATTGGTTAGAGTCTCAGCAGATTAGTCTGGCTTTTACTACCTATCAAAGTTCTCGACTGATGTTTTTAGGAGTTAACCCTCAAAGGGGGATGTCGGGATTTGAGCGGATATTTGACCGCGCCATGGGTTTATATGCTACCCCAGAAAGGATTTATCTTAGTTCCCGCTATCAAATCTGGCAACTAGATAATGTGCTATCATCCGAACAGCTTTATGATGGTTACGATAAACTTTATATCCCCCGCATTAGTTATACTACTGGGAATTTAGATATTCATGATTTGGCAATAGAAAATCTCTCTGAAAGAATTATATTTATCAGTACGATGTTAAATTGTCTGGCGACAGTCAGTGATCGCCATAGTTGTATTCCCCTATGGAAACCATCCTTTATTTCCGCTTTAGTCAATGAAGATCGTTGTCATCTTAATGGTTTAGCTTTGGTAGATGGGAAGGCACGTTATGTTACCGCTTGTAGTCAATCAGATGTGGTGGATGGGTGGAGAGACAGAAGACAAACTGGCGGTTGTGTCATTGATATTCAGTCTAATGAAGTGATTGCTACTGGTTTATCTATGCCTCATTCTCCCCGATTTTATCAGGGTAAGTTATGGTTATTAAATGCGGGTACGGGTTACTTTGGTTATATTGATCAAAATAAGGGCATTTTTGAGCCTGTTACTTTTTGTCCTGGTTTTCTGCGTGGTTTAGCATTTGTCGGAAATTATGCCATTGTTGGATTATCTAAAAATCGTGGGGTAGATAAGACTTTTTCGGGGTTAATCTTAGATGATAATTTAATGGCTAAAGAAGCAGAACCTCGCTGTGGTCTGCTAATTATTGACTTGAAAACAGGTGAAGTTGTTCACTGGATACGCTTAGAAGGTGAAGTGACTGAACTTTATGATATACAAGTCTTAGAAGGAGTTAAACGTCCCCAAGCTTTAGGATTTCAAAATGATGACATCAGTAAAATTATTACTCTTGATCCTATTTCTCCTTTAGTTGGAGGAAATATAGCAAATAATCAGCCTGATACTTCCCCAGCAGATACCCTTTATCGGCAAGCATACACCTTGCAAAAACAGCTTAAGCTTGAAGAAGCGATCGCTCTCTATCAACAATTAATTAATCAATCTCCCCAATATGCAGCCGCTTGGCATCAGTTGGGGGTGATCATGGATAGTTTAGGACAAATTGATCAAGCTATTTTGGCTTATAAGCAAGCTTTATTGATTAATCCTAATTATGCAGAAAGCCACAATAATTTAGGAATAATAGCAGTTAGCAAGGGAGATTTAGACGAGGCGATTATTTGCTTTAACCAAGCTATTCGTAGCAATCAAAACTATGCTTTTGCTGATAATAATTTAGGTTTAGTCTTACAAATGCAGGATAAGTTAGGGGATGCTGTGGTCAATTTTCAAGAAGCAATCAGGAAAAACCCTAATTATCCAGAAGCACACTTTAATTTAGGAAATGTGTTACAACTACAGGGAAAAATTGAAGAAGCGATCGCTTATTTCCAAACAGCAATTAAGCTTAACCCTAAATACATTAAAGCTTACAATAGTTTAGCTTTAGCGTTAGGAAGACAGGACAAAGTAGAAGCAGCTATGAGCGTATTTAAGCAAGCTTTAGCCATTCAACCTAATTCCCCAGAGGCTTTTGCTTGCTTATTTTCTATGAAGGAAATGACTTGTAATTGGGAGACAAGAGAAGCTGATTTAATCCAACTTTGGCAATTAACCGAAAACCAGTTACAAGAGGGAAAATCTACCGCAGTAACTCCCTTTGATAGCTTATATAAACCTTGGTCTGCTACTCAACAGTTAAAAGTAGCTTCTAACTATGCTCAAGAAATTAAAAGACAATTAGCATTGATTACTAAACCCCTCAACTTTAACCATTCCCGCACCCGATCTGGACGATTAAAAATAGGTTATTTATGCCATGATTTTCGTAATCATCCCACCAGTCATTTGATGCAAAGTGTCTTTGGTTTACATGATCGCAATAACTTTGAAATAATTGCCTATTCCTATGGTCCTGATGATGGTAGTGAATATCGTCGTCGCATTGCTAATGATTGCGATCGCTTTTATGATATTGCTACTTTATCAATTACGGAATCTGCACAACGGATTTTCAATGATGGGGTGCATATTTTAGTTGATTTGATGGGATATATTGATAAAGCGCGGACACAAATATTGGCTTTAAAACCGGCACCGATTCAAGTTAATTATTTGGTTTATCCGGGGACAATGGGAGCAGATTTTATCGACTATATTATTGGTGATGCCATAGTTACACCACCAAAGTCTGCTGATAATTTTACTGAAAAATTGGTAATTTTACCGGATAGTTATCAGGCTAATGATTATCAACAAATTATATCATCTAAACCTGTTACTCGTTCCCAGTATGGTCTTCCTGAATCGGGTTTTGTCTTTTGTTGTTTCAACCACACCTATAAAATTGAACCGCAAATATTCACTGTCTGGATGGAAATTCTGGCCAATGTTCCCGGTAGTGTATTATGGTTATTTTCGAGAGTAGCTGAAGCTGAAGCAAATCTACGTCGGGAAGCAAAAGCGCGAGGAATTGAAGGCGATCGCTTAATTTTTGCCCATCTCGAACCTAAGTCGGAACATTTGGCGCGGCATCAACTAGCTGATTTATTTCTTGATACTTTATACTATAATGCTCATACGACTGGAAGTGATGCTTTATGGGCAGGTTTACCAATTATAACTTGTTTGGAGGAGACTTTTCCTTCCCGTGTTGGTGCTAGTTTACTGACAGCTATTGGCCTACCTGAATTAATTACTAAGAATTTAGAGGAGTATAAAAATTTAGCGATTAATTTAGCAAAATCTCCTGATAAATTGCACAAAATTAAACAGAAACTAGCACAAAATCGTCTTACTTATCCGTTATTTGATACGCTTCTTTTTACCCGCAATTTAGAAAAAGCTTATCGGACAATGTGGGATATTTATGCTGCGGGAAAATCACCAGAGATGATCAGGATAGCCAATTGATCACTGGAATTATCAGGGTAAACGCATCTTAACAATCCTTGACAAAATGAACTTTATGTGAGTTGCTTACCCAGAGTGCGATTTAGGCATATTCAAGGAGAATTTGCCATCTCAATTGTTAAGCAAAAATCGACCCATTTGGTCGATTTCGTAACTATTCTAATTGACTGGTATCACTTGAAATGCTCACACAGCAAGCGGATCACAAAATTGGCCAATTGTCAATAGCGTTTGATATGCTCTCACCCTGTACTTAAGAACTCTAATCACTCCACGGGTAAGTTAACTATTGCTTATCTAGAAAATAACTGTTATGGAAGTGAACCGATTTTTGTCTGCGATGGTTTATCTCCAGAAACGGAATGGTTAATCGTCGTGGTTTACGACGGCAATAATCACAGCAGCCAAGGGAGAATCTATGATAGTCAGCAGTTAGAAAAAGAACCCCTTTGCTGTCTGCAATTACCCAGTGTTATCCCTCCCATTTTTCATGGTACTTGGCAAGAAAAATCAGAAAAAGTATTGGTGAACAGTTTCTAGTTTTTACCAAAAATATTGGCTGCGTCTTGAGAGGAAATCTTGAAAATTAGGTAACTATAAGCAAGATGATCAATAGGTTGACGACTAGAACGCAGCCAGTAAAAATGGTTAGAATCGGTGGTAATACCGATTAATTGATTAGCTTCTATCACCAGTAAATTAATCGGATTATCGAGAGAAACCTGTGAGGGTGCAACTTTTTGATTCTCGATGACTAAATTAAGTTTATTATCTCCGTCATAACGAATAAAGAGAGCGTTGGGATGTTTTTGGAGATAGTCTTGCAGATAATTTTTATTTTGTCCCCAATCTAAATTAGAATCGACCAGAACTTGATAGCTCATTTTGCGATCAATAACTAATTCGTTAAAATAGGAAATATAATGGGGAAAATAGGAGAGATTGGAAATTAGTAAGTAAAGGGTCAGGACAATAATTAAAATGTGATAGGCTCTTTTATAAGCTGCCCAACCGGTAACAATCCGACTAGCAAAGACAAATAACAAGGGGAAAATCATTAAAATATATCTAATACCTATTTGAGCAGTGTTAGAACTCATTAAGATGAAATATAATAGACTGGGAATAATCAAAAAAGCTTCATTCTGCCAAAAATTTAACTGTTTTCTCCAGAGAAATAAACTAATAAATCCCAACCAGATAAATATTTGGGTAGCTATCGGTACTTTATAGAGAAAAGTGATCAGAAAATATTGGGGAAATCCCTTAATTTTAAATCCTTGTACTGGATCAACTATAAATCCTAACTGTCCCAAAAGATAGGGCATTCCACTACCAAAACCTGTTTCTTGTTTATACTTACCGAAGTCTAATGCTTGCAAATAAGCAGCGGGAATAGGAATCGACAAAGATTTTAAGACAGGATAGGTTTGCAGTTGCTTAAAACTATGACTGAGAAATTGATAATTCTGCAATTGAGTGCCACTTCTCTCAAAAGAATAACCAATATTTATGATTAATATTGTTGATAAAATCAGAGCTAGTATATAGAAGATACTGTGCTTAATTACCCGTTGAATTACGGGAATATTTTTGGTTTGAATAGATTGAATAATTTCCCGATGGTAAAAACCAAGACCTAAAATTATATAAATGGGAACTAAATAAACGGCTGTTAAGCGGCAAATCTGGGCAATTCCAAAAGTTAATATACTTAAAACCAGATTTTTTCTGCTACCAAATCTTAGGAAAGACCAGAAATAGTAAATGGCAATAAAAATTGAAGTTGCTCCGAATAAATCTTGAGTAATTATCCGTGAATGCCCGATAATATTAGGATCGAGAACATAGAGAATTAAAGCTAAAAATCCTGCTAACACTCCATAGAGTTGTTTTGACCAGATAAAAACATATATGGCTAAAATTACTGAGATAATAATCGTAGCAAACCGTCCAAAAAACTTATTTTCTAAGTTTAGATCTTTAGAGATAGGAAAAATATTTTGTATTGTTTGATCAACTAGGGGATGCAGTGCTGAAGCTGGCATAATATTGCGATGATAAATATCTTCATCGCCCCGTTTCGCTGCCGTACCTCTGAGAATTTCTACTCCACTTTCATAATGATAACCTTCATCATAGTTGAGGGATTCTGGTAGGGGAAAAAATAAACTGGTGACGCATAAAGTCATAAATATCAGCAAGATAATTACTAAATAGAATCGGTGTTTTTTTGAAAAGTTCAATCTTGTTTTCATGGCTTAAATTTCCTTGAAAAAATTACTTAATTTTGTTAATAAATCCAGACCTAAAACTGAATTACCTTGCTCATTTAACAGAGGACTATAACAAGCAATAACTCCTTCCTCTGACAGAATAGATAATAAAGCTCCACTAACTCCTGATTTTGTTGGAAAACCCACCTCAATGGCGAATTGTTGGGAAGCTTCATAGAGTCCACAATTAGTCATAATTTCTAGAATAATTTCGCCAAAAGGAGCAGCTAAAATTAACTTACCTAAATTAGCAAGATCGGCAATTTTTCCAGATAAACAACAGATTCGATTGTAGGTTTCCAGAGCTAAGTAACGATGACTGATATAACCATTTTTTTCTAATTCTAAGCTTAGAGCTTGATTGTGAACATTAGGATAAGAGTGAACAGACTCAAGCACAGAGCGATCAAGAAATAATTGACAATTACCCATTTCATTTAACCATAAAAGCAAATTTTCACAGCGAGATTCTGGCGTTTCCCCTCCTAATAAATCCGCCAAAGCGATCGCACCACTGTTAATCAGAGGATTACGGGGAAAACCGCTATCCTCTTGCAGTTGAGTTAAAGAATTAAAAGGATAACTAGAAGCTTGTTTTCCCACGCGACGAAAAACAGCATCTTCCCCTAAATGGTTTAAAAGATATAATAACAAAAAAGGTTTAATCACACTCATCAAAGGAAAAGTTACAGTTTCATCTCCCCAAGACAAAATCTCCCCCTCAAGACAGTGAATCTGAAGAGCGAAAACCTCGGGATTAACTCGGTTCAAAACTGGTATATAATAGGGAGTCTGACCCTTCCTATCCAATAAATGCACTTCCCCAATCCAAGCTTGTATATCTTCCACCCTTAATCTAGTTAATCGGTTCATTTTTTTAATCCATGTACTCAGTCAAAGAAGCAGAATCTATAATTTTAACTCAAATTCAACCCCAAAAGCAAACAGAAAAAGTTTCTCTAGAGGCAGCTTTTGGGCGCATTTTAGCCGAAGATATCAGCAGTGATTTAGACTTTCCCTATTGGGATAATTCCGCAATGGATGGCTATGCTGTCCGTTACGAAGATGTTAAAGACACTAACCCAGAAAATCCCGTTACTCTAAAGATTATCGCCGAAATTCCCGCCGGCAAAGTCCCCGAAAAAATTATTCAACCGGGAGAAACAGCCCGAATATTTACAGGAGCGATGTTACCCACCGGCAGTGATACGATTATTATGCAGGAAAATACTCAACAAAAAGGGGAGCGGGTGGCGATTCTTATCCCTCCCGAAAAAATAGGTCTTTTCGTGCGTCAACGCGGCACATTCTATCAAGCAGGAAATGCCTTATTAAAAGCCGGTATTGCCCTTAATTCTCCAGAAATAGCAGTTTTAGCCACGGCACAAGCTACCGAATTAACAGTTTTTTCCCGTCCGAAAGTGGCAATTTTCTCCACGGGAGATGAATTAATTAATCCCGATGAAACCCTCCAAAAAGGTCAAATTATTGACTCAAATCGCTACGCTTTAACGGCATTTATCACCAGTTTAGGGGCAATTCCTAGACCTTTAGGTATAATCAAAGATAATCCCGAACTTCTCAGAGAAACTATCAGAAAAGCCATTAATTCTAGTGATATCGTCCTTTCCACCGGCGGTGTTTCCGTGGGAGATTACGATTATATTGAGGGAATTTTAGAGGAATTAGGGGGAAAAATTCTAATTCGCAGCGTTGCTATTCAACCGGGTAAACCCTTAACCTTTGCTACTTTTCCTAACGGTTGTATTTACTTTGGTATCCCCGGTAATCCCGTCTCTGCTTTAGTTTCCTGTTGGCGCTTCGTACAAATGGTCATTAAAAAATTATCAGGATTGACAGATTATCAGAACAAATTTCTGCGAGTTATCACCCGCGATACTCTCAAATCTAAGGGACAAAGAGAAGTTTATCTCTGGGGAAAAATAGAAATTATCGAGGGATTCTATCAATTTCAACTCGCTTCCGGACAACACAATTCAGCTAATTTAATTAATTTAGCGGGTACTAATGCTTTGGTCATAATTCCCCAGGGTAAAACTACTATACAAGCAGGAGAAACAGTAGAAGTTATGATAGTTCACTAAAAAAATACCTAACCAAATTTTTGGCTAGGTAGCTGGTTATAATTAAATTGAAGATAGATTTTGGGTTCGATCTCCCATATCCCCTCAATATATCGGGGTCAGGAGTTATTCTGGTATTCATGAACAAGCAAGGTGATTGAGAGAAGACTGCTCACGAATAATAGTTGCCAAAGAGGGAATATTACCAAGTTGAGAAATGCGGTCACGAACATACTCAAAAAAGCTGATTCCTAATTTCCGAGTAGTAGCAACAAGGGACACAAAAGTATCCCAAGCCTGAGTCCCCTGTCAGAGTTTGAGTAGCATAAGGGACTTGCGTAGGAATAATATCCCAGCCAGAAAATCGCTCTGTAGAAGAACCAGACCAGCCAGATGGCACATTATCAAAGCGCAAGTCCCTAACTAATATTACGTCGCTGCACCATCGTCCTAGCAGCTAACTCCGCCGGATTATTATGCAAGGGCAATTCGGGATGCTCTAAGACTAAAAGCAACTCCGAAATTTTCAGCAGTGTTAATTGTTTTCGCTCATCCAACTGTTGATAACCGCTTTGAGTATCGAAAAGTTTCCAAAACTCAGATCGGAGTTTTGCTGCCATCTGTTGACTGGGTGCATCTTTGTAAGCCAGCAAGTCTCGGTAGTAATCCCAGAAATCATCCAGGAATTGATCAAGAGCTTTTTGGTGACAAGCAACATAAGGAGTCAACTTCTTATAATGTCGTCCCTCATGTACCCAACACAAAGTAATATTATCAGTCAGTAATTTGAATTGGGAAGCATGATCACAGACCAGAGTTTGCACTACTGGCCAATCAGTTTGTTGATGATAGAAAGCAATCGCTGCTGCTTCAACTTGATTAACAATCGTCCTCGAAAATGTCTTGACTATCAGACCCCCAATGAGGTATTCTATAAAGGTAGATCAGATAGTGATGCAATTCAGACTTGAATCAGCCCTTAATATGTTAAAATGTGCCTAGATATTTGTAAACTTTTTCCCTTGTATGGATATCGTTATTATCGAAGATGAAATTGAAATCGCCCATTTGATTCAGCAAACTTTAGAGCGGGAGTCCTTTACTTGTCATCTGGCTTATAATGGTAGAGTAGGACTAGAACTATTTTATCAAAAGCAACCAGACTTAGTGATTTTAGATTTAATGTTACCGGAATTAGACGGACTAGAACTGTGTGCTAGAATTCGCCAAAAACCGGGGACAAAAGACCCCTATATTTTAATGTTAACCGCTAGGGGAGAAGAAATTGATCGCATTATCGGTCTATCTACGGGAGCCGATGATTATATGGTCAAACCCTTTAGTCCCCGGGAATTAACCGCTCGCGTAAGAGCCTTATTAAGACGTAGTTTAAGACACGATAGTCAACCCCAGCAACTCCATCGCAGCCGTCATTTTATTATCGACTTAGATCAACATTCTGCTCTTCGTAAATTGGAGGGAATGCCGGAGGAAACCCTCGATTTAACCACCTTAGAATTTAATTTATTAGCTACCTTTGTCAGTTATCCCAATCGCGTCTGGAGTCGCACCCAATTAATCGATAATCTCTGGGGAAATGATTTTTTTGGCGATGAAAGGGTAGTAGATACCCATATCCGACGCTTACGCAAAAAAGTAGAACCCGATCCTGCTAATCCGATCTTTATCAAAACTGTAGTCGGTGTCGGTTATAAATTTGAGGATGACATTATCTAGAAACTATTGATCGGTAATTGGCAGTAAGCAAAAGGCAAAAGGCAAAAGGCAAAAGGCAAAAGGCAAAAGGCAAAAGGCAAAAGGCAAAAGGCAAAAAGCAGCTTTGTTCTCCCCACACCCCACACCCAACCCCAATAAAAAATTCTCCTTAAGGGCATTTAAGCAGTCTGATGCAATAATCTGAGTAAAACAAGGGTTAGCTCAAAAACCTATTTCGGATGGCATCTGCTTTTTGTGAATCCAACCCTAAAGCAGATGCTTTGGCTTCCGCAGAACTCATAAAAGCCTCTGGGGGAACATTCAGATTTGATAAGTCACCGAGATATTTTTCATATTCGACTTCTTGAGGAGTGAGAGGAGGCGGAGATGGGTTGATAAACTTATTCCAGATAGCCTCTGCTTTTTGCCCATCTAGCTGTAATTCAGAAGCTTTGGAGCGAGCGGCACTGATAAATGCGTCCAGAGGTACTTTGAGATTCCATAGTTGAGCGAGATATTGTTCGTATTTTTCGTAGCCAGAGTCAATCTCAAAACCTAGAACTGGATTAGATGAAGAGGTACTCTCTTGTTGACGTTCAGTTTTAGTAGGCGATTGAGCATCAGAAGAAGGAGAGGGTTTCAATCGATTAGCGGTACTGAATTCACGAATAATATTTCTTTCTCGTAAATATCTGGGATTATCTTCTGCTCCCTGTCTGCGAAAATCAGACAACCGTTTTTGAAGATATGATTCTAATTTTTCTTGGATTTGCTGCTTTTGGGCTGGTGTTTCCGCTGTATAGATCAATTCATCAAGTTGGCGTTTTAATTCCTCTTTATCATTGCGACAATCAGGAAGTTGTAAAACCTGAACTGCATCTTCCCAATTAGCAGCCAGGGTCACTTTTTCTTGTTCTCCGTGAACTTCTATTGTGTAACGAATAACACGCTGATTGTTACTCTGGTTAATCTCATCGAGCAAAATTTCTAAAGCTCGATAAATTACTACTAATTCTTCTATTTGAGAGTCGGGGGGGATAAAGTCCCAAAAAACGAGATCCTTTTGAATATGAACCGAAGGAGGAAGATCACCCGCATTTCTCACAAATTGAGTTGGGAAGCTGATTTGGATGCAGAAAATTGCGGTTATTTGTAAATCAGAAAGAATTCTCAAATTGGGAAACAAGAATCTGACTAAACTAGCCAAAAAGCTGGCAAAAAATTGGCT
>NZ_JAPZSS010000311.1:0-16434 GCF_027532015.1 Microcystis sp. LE19-131.1A
CTAATTTTTCTTTAATAATTAATGCTCCGAGTGCTGTCCTGAATGTTTTGGCGGGTGTGCCCATTTCTTCTGAAAAAAGTGATGCGTATTCCGCTTCAAATTCTGACCAGGGAATGAGGTTGGCCATAATTACCCAACGATAATCTTGGGATAATTTCCCCTCAAAGGGCAGCTCGAAGTTTTCTGGTGGGGTTGTAATAAACCTACACCTGTCAGCATCCCACACCCCATCTTCCCACTTCCCCCGGTTGAGTTAGCGGGTTCGGCTTCGATCTGTCAGAATACAAGTATTGAAACAAACCCTTTAAGAGGCTTCATGGTGGAAGTTAAAGTCGTTCCCCCGAAACGCAATTGGGTTCAGACGTGGTGGCAATCCCTGAATTCCCTATCTCGCTTACTGGTGATTGCTCTAGCTGCACCACTTATAGTTCTGAATGCCTGGGCATTATCGGCAATTTTTGGCTATTTTGAATCTTTATTTGTTATTTTACTGATAGCGGCCGTTCTATCTTTTCTCTTGGGTTATCCAGTGACTTGGTTGGAACGTCAGGGATTAAAACGGGGTTTAGCTGCGATCGTGGTTTCCCTGATCACGATTTTAATTTTTGTGGCCGTGGGAATCACCCTAGTTCCCCTAGTCTTCACCCAAGCGCAGCAATTTGTCAATAGATTGCCAGAATGGTTAGACTCGGGACAGCGCCAACTGATGCAACTAGATACCAAAATCGACACGATGAATCTACCGATTCCGATCAGTTTCGATGGTGTTATCGCTCAGTTTAACAGTCGTTTAGGGGCAGAATTGCAAATTTTAGCGGGAAGAAGCGTTAATTTAGCCCTTAATCTCACCGTTTTTACCGTGGTGCGAGTGCTTGATGTGCTGCTAACCATTATCCTCACCTTTTATCTACTTCTCCACAGTCCCGATATCTGGAGGAGTATTATCCAATGGTTGCCCAAACCCGTCCAACAACCCTTTTCCCTAACCCTACGCTTAAGTTTTCAGAATTACTTTGTCGGCCAGGTGATTTGTGCCACTTGCATGGCCCTGGGATTAGTCACGGCATTTTTATCGATTAAAGTCCCTTTTGGTCTTCTATTCGGCCTCTTGATTGGTACCATGGCCTTAATCCCTTTTGGGGGAACTGTAGGCATTGTCACGGTGACAGCTTTACTAGCTTTGCGCGATATTGGTTTAGCTCTGCAAGTTTTAGCCGTAGCTGTAGTGGTGCAGCAAATTGTCGAAAACGGCATTGCTCCCCGGATTTTGGGCAGTGTCACCGGGTTAAATCCCTTTTGGGTGTTGGTTTCGGTCTTGACGGGGGCGCGAGTGGGCGGTTTACTGGGGGTGATTGTCGCAGTTCCCATGGCAGTAATGATCAAGGAAGCTTTGGAGGTTATCCGTCAAGTGACTCCAGAGGAGACAAAATACGGGATAATTAAACCCTCTCTCCCCCTAGAATCGGAATCCTCTAGCGGGGTGGTTTCTCGCTGAAGAATGACTGACGGCATCATCTAGGCCGATCTGAGCAATAATATTGGCCGGGATAAATCGGCAGTTTTCTCCCAGGTTCTTGGCTTTTCTCCCTCGATCGAGTTATGATGTAAACATTGGTAGATTGACCCCACTTGCCCTGATCGCTGTCCATGACAAGTAAGGACAAATCAAGGCTTGAGGATGCCTTGCTGGTCTCTGAGACCTAGCTTATTGGGAGATTAGCTAACCAATTGTCTCTAAACTCGGATAATTTCTAAGAAAAGGTGATTGTCTATCCCGATAAATCAGCAAAAAATCGATATTTTGGTTAAATAGGCTACATTAACAGCTAGGTTTCTATCGTAAGCTCAAAGTTAAGACATAAAGTCAATATCACCCTCCGATTGCAATGAGAAAATGTTTGAATCGCTTAATATTTGGGCTTTTCAGACATTTTTTTTGTGGATTGATACTAAATCCAGTTATTAAAAACTGATTTAGTATGACATGGACAAACACCAACAGACCATGATCTGGAGAGATGGTCAAGAAAAGTATCAGAGTGAACTATTGGAAAAGAATTGGTAAAATATAATTAGTAGGGAGAGTATTGCTGTTAATGTTTCGCTTTTTAACGAGACGTTAACCAAGCCCAAAGGCAAAAAATAGCAGTAATTTGTCAAAAGCTCAGGGCCGATGGCTGACTGCTCTGTATATCTCTCGTATTCTTTACTTGTCGAGTTCAACACGACCCCTTTATGGAATCAAGCAACCCGTCAGGGAAGACTTCCGAACCTCCTAGTCATAGGTGGGCCAATTTACTCGGAACTATGATCGCAATTCTGACCCTAACGTTACCCTTGTTAGCGATTGGATATAACTCCACGCCTAACTATACCGAAGAACCCCTTACCGGTAACACATCCTACTCCCTAACGAGGCAAATGAGGTGACAGAATTGAGATAGACGATTGCCAAGATAAAATTTTTTTCTTCGTCCCGATCCCCCTTGTGGGTAAAATTTGGATCGGAGTCAATCAAAGTGTCTTTTAATTTTGCCTGCGCTTTTAGGTGACTCTAAAGGCGCTATTGTCTTGTATTTGGAGAAAGCTTGTGGATTTATCGCGCATTCCTGCCCAACCGAAACCCGGTTTAATTAACGTTTTAGTGGAAATTACTGCTGGTAGTAAGAATAAATACGAGTTTGATAAGGATTTAAACGCCTTTGCTCTCGATCGCGTTCTCTATTCTTCGGTACAATATCCCTGTGATTATGGTTTTGTTCCCAATACCCTCGCCGATGACGGCGATCCTTTAGATGGTATGGTGATCATGGATCAGCCTACTTTCCCCGGCTGTGTGATTACAGCGCGTCCCATTGGTATGTTAGAAATGATCGATGGTGGTGATCGCGATGAAAAAATTCTCTGTGTTCCCGCTAAAGATCCCCGTTATGCAGAGGTAAAATCTCTCAAAGATGTCTCTCCCCATCGCTTGGACGAAATCGCCGAGTTTTTCAAAACCTATAAGAATCTAGAGAAAAAAGTCACAGAAATTCTCGGTTGGAAAGATGTGGACGCAGTAACCGCTTTAGTTGAACAGTGTATTGCTGCTTATAAGTAATCTAAGTCCAAAATCAGTAAACAGTTATCAGTGATCAGATTGGAGTTTTTTCACTGATTACTGTTCACTGTTCACTGAAAATACCCCCACTTTCCCACTTCCCCACTTCCAATTTTATGCGAATAGAAACCTTAAAATCGGGTTTAATCGTCTCCTGTCAAGCGCCAGTGGAGTCATCTCTGCACGATCCTGTAATTATTGCTGCCATGGCTCATGCTTGCGTGGATAGGGGTGCTTGTGGGGTAAGAATTGATAGTCCCGCTCATCTGAAAGCCACCCGTCAACAATTGCCGGATATACCGATAATTGGACTCTGGAAACGCAATTATCCCGATTGTTCGGTATATATTACGCCCAAATATCAAGATGCTCTGGCCATTGCCGATGCGGGTGCCGATATAATTGCCTTGGATGCTACCCCCAGAAAGCGTCCTAATGATGAAAATTTAGCCACAATTATCGATCGTATTCATCGGGAAACCGGTAAATTAGTCATGGCAGATATAGACTCGATCGAAAGTGCTATTTATGCCGTGGCAGCTGGTGCTGATATTGTCGGTACAACTCTTTACGGTTACACAGAAGCAACTAAACAGCTGCAGCCGCCGAGTTTTTCTTTCCTAGAAGAATTAGTTAATAAGTTATCAGTTCCTGTTATCTGTGAAGGAGGAATATCGACTCCAAAAGAAGCCAAAAAAGCCCTAGAAGTTGGTGCATATTCGGTAGTTGTTGGTACGGCAATTACAGGGATTGATTTAAAAACTACCGCTTTTTTACAAGGAATTTTATCGAAATATTCATGACATTAATCTTGCTCCTAGCCGTGCCTGGTAGCCACTTCTAGGGATTAGGAAAAAAACCAAAAAGTTTAGCCGCACCACCCAAAATAGCGACGACTAAAGCGATTAAAATCCCCCGGTTAGTAAATTCCTGATAGGCAATCCGTGCCGTTAATCCCTTGATTTCCGTGGTCAATCGCTCATCTAAAGCTTTAATATCTCCTTTTAACTCTCCTTTGAGTTCTGCTTGTCCGATTTCTAATTTTGTGAGACGTTCATCGATTTTGTCGAATTTTTGAGTAACATCTCTTTGTAGGTTATCGATTTTTCCCTCAATCCTTGTCAGAACGGCTTCTAGGGAATAAGTTACAGTTTCGTTAGACATTTTGCTAAACTCCTATGGCGTTTTCGGGTTTTTGAGCGGCCATTTATTATGATCATAAGGCCTCTAGCCTTGCCTAGGAGCCAGTTCTAGGGATTGGGGAAAAAACCAAAAAGTTTAGCAGCACCTCCCAAGACGGCCACCACCAAAGCTATCAGAATCCCCCGGTTGGTAAATTCCTGATAACCAACCCGTGTAGTTAATCCCTCGATTTTCTCGTCTAATACTTTAATATCTCCTTTTAACTCTCCCTTTAACCCCTCGATTTTCTCGTCTAATACCTTAATATCGCCTTTTAACTCTGCTTTGAGTTCGGCCTGTCCGATTTCTACTTTGGTTAGCCGGTCCTCTACTTTGTCAAATCTCTCATCTACTTTGTCAAATCTCCCATCCATCCGTTTTTCTAGGGAGTCGATTTTACTCTCAATCCTAGTTAGGACAGCTTCTAGGGAATAAGTTACAGTTTCGTTAGACATTTGCTAAACCCCTATTCAGTTTTCAGTTATCAGATTTGAATTTTAAGTGAACGGTATTAAATGGCAGTTTTCTACTGTCTTTGCACCGATTACTGCTTACTGATTATGGCAGTTTTCTGCTGTCTTTGCACCGATTACTGTTTACTGATTACTTTTAACTGGCTGTTAACTTAGTCATAACTTGGATAATATATAATACCTATGTCAAGTTTATGTAATAAAATTTAACCTAATCAAGGTCTGAACACCAGTTTTGACTTTATTCCTGAAAATATGAGTATTTCTCGCCGTAATTTCCTCACCTTTTTAACTGCCACTGCTGGTGTCTCTTTTTTCAGTCTGCAAGAGAAAAAATATTCCTCTCTGATTAGCAGTCCTGCGATCGCTGCCAATAGTTTTGGGTTAAACTTTTCTCCAGTCAAACTGCCAATTCCCTTAAAAATTGACGGTATGAGCGATGAAAGCCAAAAAAATGCCTATCAAACCTATAAAGTCCTAGATGATCTCGTTCTTCCGCAAGGATTCACCTATGATGTGCTGGCACAGTGGGGGGATAAAGTGGGTGATTCCCGTTTCGGTTATAACAATGATTATCTATCTTTTATCGAAACCAGTCCGGGTCAAGGTTATCTAACCGTTAATTTTGAATATATCAGTGGTCGTACTTGGCTACAAACCTTTGAACAAGTGATTGGTAAAACCCTACCCGTCAAGGAAGTACGAGAAAAAACCAACGAAAAGGGTGAAATTGCCGCCTATCGTCTGCAAGATGCCAGCTTAAGGGCAAAAATCGAGGAAATCTCCCTAGAAGGCTTAATTGATCAGGGAATTGGCGTAATTTCCCTCGCTAAAGATCAAACGGGAAAATGGCAACGTACCTATAGTAAAGCTGATCGCCGCATTACCGGTATTTCTGGACTAAAGGACGGTCATTACCTGAAAGCGACCGGTCCTGCTGTAGCAATTTTTACCAAAACCGATAAACTTGGCTACGATGACGGATTAGGGGCAAAAATTATCGGAACGTTGCAAAATTGCGCCGGGGGAACAACTCCCTGGGGGACCGTATTTAGTGCCGAGGAGAACTTTCAAGACCAAGTGACCGAGGTAGTGTTAAAAGATGGTTCTTCTTTGCATCCCGATACTACCCCCTTTATTCTCAATAGTTCGGAAGTGGATGGCCGGGGTAACGTCTTCGGGTTAGCGGGAAATAAATACGGTTGGATGGTGGAGGTGGATCCGGCCAATCCCGACGATTACGGCACAAAACACACTTGGTTAGGGCGTTTTCGCCATGAAGCGGTCGCTTTTCTCGCTCAAACGGGGCAACCCTTGGCGGTTTATTCAGGATGCGATCGCAGAGGCGGTCATATCTATAAATTCGTCTCCGAGGGCAAAATTAGCGATATTAAGGCGAAAAATAACTCAAAACTCCTAGAAAAAGGAATGCTCTACGGGGCCAAATTCAACCCCGATAAAACTGGTTATTGGATACCATTAAATCCCGACACGGAGATAAATCCCGTCCTACCGAGTCAAATTGCCGCTAGTCGCGGGGATGGGGTGGTAGCTTTGCCAAATCCCGAAAGAACGGTCAATGAGACTAAATTACTGCTATTTAAGGACGATGAGGAGATTCTGGCCTACAAATCTAAATATAAGACCCTCGCAGACCTGTATGAAGGTAATGGGACGGAAAAACAGGGAGCAATTCTCATCGATGCTCATTTTGCCGCTAACGCCGTTGGGATCACTTGTACTGGTCGGCCGGAAGATACGGAAGTGGACGAGAATGGCACTTTATATATGACCTTTACCTCTGGTAGTCCCAGTGAAGCGGAGGGAGGAGCCGATAAGGAAATATTTAAGGGACCAAATGGCGAAATCCCCTACGAATTTGGTTGGATTATCAGCTTAAGGGAAGATAATAACGATGCTGCTTCCTTAAGTTTTCGTTGGGATGTGGTCGCTTATGGAGGGGAACCGACAGAGAAAGGTGAGGGTTTTTCTAATCCCGATAACCTCGCGTTCGATAAACAGGGAAATCTCTGGATGGTTAGCGATATTTCCACGGGTGGGTTAAATCGAGAGATGAAAACTCGTTATCCCCAAGGAGTCCCGGTTAGTCAACGGGATTTATTGGGGATTTTTGGTAATAATAGCGCTTGGGTGTTTGCCAAGGGTCAAGAGCATCCCTATCCTTTTGCTATCGCTCCCATGGATGCGGAATTAACGGGATTGTACTTTACTCCCGACCAAGAGACGTTATTTTTGGCAGTACAACATCCGGGGGAAGCGGGGGGAATTCGTCGGGATTTGGCCTTTGAAAACCGAAAATTTGCCCTGAAAACCACTAATGGGCAGGAATTTGAACAAATACGACAAGTACCCCTAGGGTCGAATTGGCCCAGTGGTCAAGTTAATCAACCTCCCCGGCCGGCAGTGGTGGCAATTCGCCGAATTGAGTCAAAATAGGTGAGGGAAGTAGGGAAGTGGGGAGGTGGGGAAGTGGGGAGGTGGGGAAGTGGGGAGGTGGGGAGAAAAAGGAAATAGATTGTTTCCTTGGAGTAGAAAAGCGATCTTTTTCAGGAAAAATCGTTAAATTAAGGATTTTAAGGGCAAGGTCGCCATTAAAATCTCACTTTTGCCGGAGATATGTTGTGATTTTGTCCTTGAGTTTCCCAAAGATGGGCTTACTATGAGAGTAGGGGGAAAAAAGATAATTTTAGCGATCGATTAACAATGACTAGGGATCTCTGTAGGATTTTATTGATAGAGGACGAACCGAAGACTGTTAAATTAATCCAGAGATTGCTGTTAAAGGCCCCCCAATGTTCTCTGGCTGAGGGGTTGACTTTTACCCTCACCCAAGCTCAGGATCTAGAGGAAACTGCCGAAAAACTGGCAGGGGAGAAATTTAATCTCATCCTCTTAAGCTTGGAAATCTCCGTCCCCCCCGGCTTAAATATTCTAGTCAAAACCAGAGAATTAGCCTCTGATATACCGATAGTGGTTCAAACTACTAGCAATGATGAGAAATTAGTCGTTAAAGCCTTTCAACTCGGTGCTGACGGTTATATTCAGTTAAATAATATCGATAGTAGTCTTTTAGTCTATCAAATTCGTGTGGCGATCGAACGTCAGCAATATATCCTCAATCTTAAACATCAACAACAGGAAGAAGAATTTCGCGAACTGGAACAGTTAATCAAGGGAGGACAAACTAGCATCACAGCGAAAATGTTCGGTTCTGAGGCAATAAGGCAGAGTATTCCCGATATTTTTCAAGAATTAGTTCAAAATTACGGAGATTTATTAGATTTAGCTTTAGAAGAACAAGCATACAAAGTGGAACATAATCTATCGGAACGACTGCGAAGCTTGGCCGATAAGTTAGGATTCTTAAAAGCTAGTCCTCGCGATGTGGTGGACATTCATACTACCACCCTACGCCAAAAAAATCAGGATGTCACCCTAGCTAAAGCGCAGGCCTACGTTAGCGAAGGTCGTCTCATGGTCTTGGAATTGATGGGTTATCTCGTCTCTTTCTATCGTAAATACTATATCGGTCTCAGCAACATTAAACTGTTCAATAACACGCAATCATGAGTCAATATCTTCTCAAACTCTACATTATGGGTGATTCAAGTAAATCCCAAAGGGCGATCGCCAATATTTTTCGTATCTGTCGCGAGGAGTTATCTGATCTTTATACGGTAGAAATAATTGATGTTCTTGAACAGCCGCAATTAGCGGAACAGGATAAAATTCTCGTAACTCCTACTTTGGTCAAACAACTTCCCCCACCCCTACAAAGAATTATCGGTGATATGTCCAATACCCAAAAGGTTCTCCTCGGTTTGGATGTTATTCCCAAAGACTCCCATCTCAATTAGGATTCACCGAAAAATTCTTCTGGTTAGGTTTTTCCTCGCTAATAAGTAGATAGGATTAAAATTACCCCTTGAAGACAGTTGAAAATCAATAGTCATCCCCATCATAGCAAAGACTGGACACGATCGAGAGGCCAGTAAACTTTATAGGCTTGACCAACGATATAACTTTCTGGCAAAAAACCCCAAGCATGGGAATCAAAACTATGGTTACGATTATCTCCCAAAACAAACAGATTTTTTGGGGGTACAGTCATAAATTCTATTTCATAATTGCCCAACTCGGCAGTGTAGGGTTCTTGGATAACTTGCCGGTTGAGATAAACTTTACCCCTGCGGATTTCAATGGTATCTCCGGCAATAGCGATGACTCGTTTGATAAAAAAATCTCCAGACTTAGGATCTAGTTGCCTAATTTTTTCGGGAGTTCTAAAAACAATTATATCGCCTCTTTTCGCTTGATAATTACCAGATTGACTGACGAAAACGCGATCACCTATTGCGAGGGTAGGTAGCATGGATTCGCTCGGAATCTGGAAAAATTCTATTTTTTGATGTAACCAATTGGGAAAATAATTACAGATAATTCCCCAAGTAAAAATCACTCCCACCATCAGTGCCAAAATGGAACGATAGGTGTGACGATGGGGGTGGAATTGATGGGGGAAAGTGTGATAAACATGATAAATAGCGATCGCTGTAACTAAAGGGGTAAGAAAGAGGATATTGGTGAAAAAATGATCCATTTTCAGGCTAATCTGGGATATAGTCAGAAAAATTATCCCTAATCTCACCTTATCAGCGTACAATTGCCCCAAACCTGGCATAATCCGGTTAGCGAAGACGGCAAACCATGGGTTTTTTTGTTTCCGGGGAATTTTCTCTAAGCTGTTATTCTGTCTGGAATCATAAACAGTCCAGTGAGCGTCAAAAATATTGCTAATGTAAACGATAACCAGAGCAACTATTCCCCCTAATCCCCAGCTTACAGGGCCATTGGGGCTAAAAATTGACCAAATTGTCACAATTATTAATATTACTTGAGCGATCGCCCAAATGGTTGCTTTTTGGTTTTTGTTAGCATACCATTGTCCCAAACCGGGGAAAAACATCGAGAGATTGACCGCTAACCAGGGATCTTTTGCTTGTGAATTAGTCGCATAAGGACGAGAAACAGCCGAAAAAAGGGAGGGTTTGCTCATAGTATATATTTATTGGCAATTCAGTAATCAGTAAACAGTAATCAGTAAACAGTGATCAGTAATCAGTGAAAACACATTAGGAATAATACTGCTCCCTTAATACATACTGCTCACTTAAAACTCAAATCTGATAACTGATAACTGGTAACTGCTCACTTAAAACTCAAATCTGATAACTGATAACTGGTAACTGGTAACTTAAAACTCAAATCTGATAACTGATAACTGATAACTGCTCTAACAACCAATAACAATTAATGCTTTTACTTCAATTTAGCACCTCTCATTACTGTCGCAAAGCTCGTTTAGCACTAGGTTATAAGGGGATTGATTACCAAGTAGAAAATCTCACCCCCGGACTACATATTCTCAAACTCAGTCCCCTAACTAAAGGGTTAACCACTGTCCCCGTTTTAATGGCAGCAGATGAGATTATTGCCGATTCTACTGCCATTTTCAGATATTTAGAAAAAGTAGTTCCTTTCCCCTCTTTTATTCCCGCTGGGGAAAAGGAGAAAAATCAAGCTTGGTTACTAGAGGATTGGTTAGATGAAAGTATTGGAGTAGCGACGAGATTTGTCTATTATGATTATCGCGCTGGAGAGGGAAAAGCGATCGATTCTTCCCTGAGTAGTCAAATAATTATTAAGATCGTGCGACAACAATATAAAATCACCCCAGCAAGGGTAAAACTAGCGGAGGAGCGCCTAGAAAATGCCCTCAAGATTCTAGAATATTGGCAAAATCAGGCCTATTTGGTGGGAGATAAATTAAGTGTAGCCGATATTGCCGCCACTGCCCTACTCAGTCCTCTGGCTCTAATTCCCAGTTATCGTCAAAAATATCCCTGGTTGTTTGCTAGAATCGGGGAAATTCATCAACAGTGTCGAGAAAAATTGCCCCCCGGTTTAAATTAAATGCAGCGAACGACCAAAATTATCATCCTCATCTCTATCGGTTTCTTATCGCCCCTAAAAGCCCTTGCTTTGCCCTCTCCTGAAGATATTCCCGAAGAAGTTTTACGAGCAGAAATTATCACCTCGGCTCGCTCGCCCCTTGATAATCAACCCCTAACTGCGGCAGAATATGCCTTACTAGAAGAACAATTAGCCACCAGCATTTATCCCCCCCAAATTAATCCCAAGATTCGACAATTAATTGCCCTGAGAAGATTACAAAAACTCCTCCAGATATTGATACCTTTCTATCGTTAAAATAAAAATAGTCAATCTCCTTTGGCGAGAGTGCATCTGCTAACCGAAAAATTTAGAGAGGATTGGCGTAGGGCGATCGCTTTTATCGCCAGCAGACAAAAATCCCGTGTTATGATTAATGAAAAAATCATAAAGTTTTGTAACAAACCTTGACTGCTATCCTCCGCCCCCAAGAAAAGCCCCTGCTTAATCCCCCTTGGTACTCCCTGTCCCCTCTCTGGCAAGGAGACGAAACCGATGTTAAACAAGGTTTACCCCATAGTCAACTCGCGCCTCCTTGGCAGATTTTAATTCTCGGCGATGGTTCTCCCACCCGTCATTTACAACTTTTAACCGGTGAAAAAACGGAAGTGGATGTGATCGATATGTCCCCCATCGGCGACGATGAAGATGGCGCACCGATGAAAATTAGCCTGATTCCAGGACCGAGATTGCGTCGTCAAGTCTGGTTACGCACAGCTAGTGGTCAAAGGTTAGCCTATGCCGCTTCTTGGTGGTCCGCCAATCAAGTGGACGAATATCTAGAAAATCGTTCCCTACCGATTTGGGAAAGTCTCTCGCGGCTGCACACGGAATTGTATCGCGATGTGCAGGGACTTTATTACGGTCATTCCCCGGAATTAGAAATAGCTTTTGGGGAAAAAGGAGGATTTTGGGGTCGTCATTACCTATTTTGGCACGCTCGCCAACCCCTTACCCTGATTTACGAGGTTTTTTCTCCCTATCTCCGTAAATACCTCGGCGAAATGAGAATTGATCAATTAGGATAACTGCCGTAGATATTTCTATGTAGTTCAATTAGCTAATCTTTGGAGAGAATTAAATGATTTTTCTCCGTTAATTTTGCCATCCAACCCGGTTCGATCACAATCGTGCTAATTTTTTCGATAATAATTGCAGGTCCTGCCAGACAATCAAAAGGTTCCAGATCTGAACGCTGATAAATTGGCGTTTCCCGCCATTGATTAGCCATAAAAACCGCTACTCGATCGAGGATAGGAGGTAATTCTCCCATGGGACGGGTGCGAGTTAAAATTGCTTCTTGGGGACTGTCCATAGTCTGGATCAATTCCACGGCAATCGACTCAACAATTAAAGCTTTTTGTTCTTGTTTAAACCCATAACGTCTTTGATGTTCCCGTTCAAAATCCTGACGCATTTGATCGCTAAAATTAACCGCTAAAGTGGCATCACTGCCTTGATATTTTAAACTGACTTGCTGCCGCACCCGATTATAACCCTCTAATTCCCGACCCGCTAAAACTTCTAATTCCTTCATCTCCGTGAGTAACTGCCCGATTAAATCGGCATTTAACGGCTGTTCGATCGCTTTTTCTTTAATTACCCTCAAATCGGCCAAACCCATGCCGTAGGCGCTTAAAACCCCAGCGTAGGGATGGAGAAAAATACTTTTCATTCCCAGAGTATCGGCAATTAAACAGGCCACTTGACCCCCGGCACCGCCAAAGGTACAAAGAGTATAATCACTGAGATCATAACCCTTTTGTAGAGAGATTTTTTTAATCGCATTAGCCATATTTTCTACGGCAATTTGAATAAACCCCGCAGCCAACATTTCAGGACTATTATTACCCCCCATTGTTGCCGCCAATTCTTGAAACTTTGTCAGCACAATCTCTCTATCTATGTGTAAATTTCCCTCTTGTCCAAAAATAGCGGGAAAATAGGCGGCTTGAATTTTTCCTAACAAAACATTAGCATCGGTAATTGTTAATGATCCACCCCGTCGATAACAGGCAGGTCCGGGATTAGCTCCGGCACTTTCTGGTCCGACCCGAAAACGATAACCATCATAGACTAAAATCGAACCCCCACCAGCGGCCACGGTGTGAATACTTAACATCGGCGCTCGCATTCTTACGCCGGCAATTTCGTTATCTGTTTGCCGCTCGTATTCCCCTTGAAAATGAGAAACATCGGTGCTAGTTCCTCCCATATCAAAACTGATAATTTTGCTAAATCCTGCCCTTAAACTGGTTTGTACTGCCCCAACTATTCCCCCCGCAGGACCAGATAAAATGCTATCTTTACCCTGAAATTTATCGGCTGTGACTAAACCGCCATCGGATTTCATAAATAGTAAGCTAGTTTTCGGTAATTGCTGGCTAATACTATCAACATAGCGGCGTAAAATTGGTGATAGATAGGCAGAAACTACCGTGGTATCTCCCCGGGATACCAGCTTCATTAAAGGACTGACTTGGTGGGAAATGGCTAGGTGAGTAAAGCCGATTTCTTCGGCAATGGCTGCCACTTGTTTTTCGTGGTCAGGATAACGATAACCGTGCATAAAAACAATCGCACAACTTCGGATACCCCCTTGATAAACTGGTATTAAATCGGCTTTAACTTGGGCGGGATTAACGGTGATTAATTCCTGTCCTTGACTATCGTAGCGTTCGGCCACTTCGATAACTTGTTCGTATAATAAAGAAGGAAGAATAATTTGACGGGCAAAAATATCGGGGCGATTTTGATAGCCAATTCTCAAGGCATCTTTAAACCCTTTGGTGATTAACAAAACCGTGCGCTCTCCTTTTCTTTCTAACAGCGCATTGGTGGCTACCGTTGTTCCCATTTTAATCACTTCGATGTTATCTAGGGAACCGCTAATATCTTTGATCCCTTGAATGACTGCATCTGGGTATTTTTCGGGATTTTCCGAGAGCAGTTTATAGAGAACAATCCACTGTTGATCGGCAAGGGGAACAATCAGAAATCTAGCGGCATCTCTAGCTAGTCGTTCAATAATTTCTGGTTGATCGATTATCGCCACGATATCGGTAAAAGTTCCCCCTCGATCGATAAAAAATTTTAACATAATCCCTTCCAGTTCTCAGAATCAATTAACAATTGCGCCTAATCCTTTTAAGATAAACTAGATTGATTTATCTGAGTAAGCAAAATGTCCACAGGAATCGCTATCTTAGGGGTAGGACGTTGGGGAGTGCATTACGTCCGTCATTTTTCTCAACATCCCTCAGCGCAAGTAGTGGCGATCGTTGATCCCTCCCCTGAAAAACTCCGTCTCTGTCGGGATCAATTTAATCTGGATACTAATAAAGTTATTTTAGCCAATGACTGGGAATCTATTCGCAATCACCCCGAAATCTCGGCTGTGGTCGTCGTTACTCCCGCCATCAGTCATTATCCCCTGATTAAAGATGCTCTTAATTTAGGTTATCATGTCCTCGCCGAAAAACCCTTAACCCTCAATCCCCAAGAATGTGGCGAATTAACGGAATTAGCGGCGAAAAAACAGCGTATTTTATTAGTTGATCATACCTATCTTTTTCATCCGGCCGTTATCACCGGACAAAAAGTCCTGCAATCCGGGGGTATCGGTAAACCTCTTTATGGTTATGCCACTCGCACCCACCTGGGGCCAGTTCGTCAGGATGTGTCCGCTTTGTGGGATCTAGCTATTCACGATATCTCGATTTTTAATCATTGGCTTAATAGTACACCAGTATTAGTGCAGGCAAGGGGAACCTTCTGGCTACAACCTAATCTAGCCGATTTAGTCTGGTTAACCCTGATCTATGGCGATGGTTTTCAAGCGACTATTCACCTTTGTTGGTTGAATCCCGATAAACAGCGACGTTTAGGGATAGTTGGCAGCGAAGGGACTTTAATTTTTAATGAATTAGACTCTCGATCGCCTTTAACCCGACAAAAGGGCGATTTTGAACGTCAGGAAGCCTATTTTATTCCCCGGGGACAGGAGACGGAATCTATCCCTATTGCCGATGGTGAACCCCTGAAAGCATTGTGCGAACATTTTTTAGAGTCGGTGGCTACGGGTGTCGATTCTCCTGTATCTTCGGGATCGGTAGGGACGGAATTAGTCAAAATCCTCCAGGCAGCAGAATTATCTCTAGCCAGAGTTGGAGAGATTGTGCGCTTAAAATAGGGAAACATGGGATCGATAGGTAGGGTCTGCTGAAAAAGTTTTTCGTGGGGACAGGGTGTGGGGTGTGGGGTGTGAAGTATAACCTGATTTGCTATTGACGAGGAGTTTATACGGCGTTAGATTTATTAGAGGTTTTCTTAATTTGTACCCAGTAAGAGGGTATCGGAAATTCTCTTAATCCCCCCTACAGCACAGGTTATGCCTTTTTGTCAACGGGGAAGTCCAGAACCCTATCGGTGCGTAGCGCGCTCGATCGCTAACGGCTCAAATCAGCGACGGCATTAGAAAGCAAGCTCGGCAGCGACGAATTGCGACCGTCCGCTGCCACGCAGTGTTAGCTGGTGGTTCAAGGAAATAACTCAAAGTAATCGCAGTGACTTGGACGAATAATCGAAAAATCTCGGCGATCAAGTGTGTAAACGCGAGTAATAGTAAGCCTTTCAGCTATGGCAATGATCGCTGCATCTGTAAAGTCAAGCTGATTGTCAGCATATTGTTCCAATATCTCATGCACTCGTACCAAGTCTTCTGGGATTACAGGTTCAACTTGAACCGCATCAGGTGTCATACTGGATACAAAACGGCGCATTGCTTGGTGGCCCAATCTTGATGCAATCAGATAGCAGACCTCAGGCAGGACAACGACAGGTAGAACCAATGGCTCATTCACGCTTTGAGCAATAGCCAACACCCGTTGATGATTGCGATCGCCCTGATCGGTCAAGGCAAACAAAAAACTGGTGTCAAGTATCGCCGTCATACTGAATTGCTTGGGTTAAGATTCCAGCCGGACACCGGATCAATCTCATTGCCTAGAATCTCTTCATCACGTTCTGAAATATCCTGTTGACCAGAGTTGCCTAAACCTGCAACTGCAAGCAGAAAACTAGAAGAATGAGTGGTCAGTTCTCTTTGATGGGCTGCTTTATAGCGAAGATAGTCCAGAAAATTAGACAGTTCCACTAAAGCCTCATCAGGGAGAGCCTTGACTGCTTCAAGTAGCGGTTGCCGTTCTATAATGCTTCTATCCATTACTAAATCTTAGATTAGGACTTCTCCTATTTTACTCCTCAACTCAACGAACAGGCTCACTTACTAACTATCACAGCAGGTAACACCTGAATACAGTCCGCACAAATTGGCATGAAGTCAAAGATCACAGTTGGGGGTCTGCCGTCAACCTAACCCACCAGAGCGGCGTACTGCTACCCAGTGCCTTCGGCATCGCACTTAAATCCACAGTTTCCATCAATGTGCATGGTGCGTTCCCCAAAATCGATCGGTGGAGTAGTAGGACTTGCATTAGGGAACGCACCCAGCAATTCTCATTTTGAAAACAAAAGAAGATAAAGTTCTCTATGTGAACAAGAGAACTTCTGTCTAATTATCATTTTTTTTCAAGATAATCATCATAATTAGCTTCAAGAGACAGTTTTAAAATATCTGCCCATAAA
>NZ_JAPZSS010000255.1:0-3602 GCF_027532015.1 Microcystis sp. LE19-131.1A
CCCTCACCGATGAAGCTTGTCCCGTTCCCCCGGAATTAGTCATCGAAATTATCTCTCCGGAACAATCTTTCAGCAGCCTGAGCGAAAAAGCCGTGGACTACCTAAAAGCGGGAGTCAGTCGCGTCTGGATCGTCGATCCCCAGGCCAAGCAGATCACAATTTTCTATCCCGACGCACCCCCGGCGATTAAAAAAGGCGATGACGAAATTAGGGACTTGCGCTTTGATAATGTACCTTTTGGGCGAACGCAGTTCGCCCCTACATTGTGAACAAAATCCGTTACTGTAGGGGCGCAAAGCTTGCGCCCTCCGATCGATTGGGATATTATTCCCACGCAAGTCCCTTAGCGATATTCTCCTCCCCGATTTAACCCTAACCCCCAGCCAACTTTTTGCCAAGGCCCGAGGAAGTTAATGCCCTACCGTCTCGTTCTCAATCTCACACCCCGATCGCCGATCTATCCGAATTTTCTCACCGGACGACACCTTCACGCGCTATTCCTTACCCTTGTCAGTAGTGTCGATCAGGAATTAGGGAACATTCTACACACAGCCGAGGCAGATAAAGCCTTCACCTTATCGCCACTACAGATGCAATCTGGTGGAAAAACGATAAATTCCCCGCAGTGGCGACACGAACGGCCAATCGCCCCAGAAACTCCCTGCTGGTGGCGGATTTCTCTGCTCGATGACCGATTATTCGGTAAATTAACCTCGCTCTGGTTGAATCTCAATCCAAAACACCCCTGGCATCTCGGTTCCGCCGATCTGGTTATCACTAGCGTCCTCGCCACCCCGCAATCGGTTCAATTCTGGGCGAACTCTTGTACTTATCAATACCTGTATGAAAACGCCTCGGAAACGAATCGGGAATTTAATTTCCTTTTCGCTACCCCCGTCACCTTCCGGCAGGGAAAATTCGATAGTGCCTTACCGACGCGGGAACTGGTGTTTAATAGCCTTCTCAATCGTTGGAATCGCTATAGCGGGATCCCCTTCGATTCCATCGTCCTAGAGTCGATTTTCCCCAGTTTCTTCGATATTCAAACGAAATTAGCCGACGAAGCCTATAAAAACCAGTCGATCGGTTGTGTGGGTGAGATTCACTATCGTCTTTTGGGAGAGGTGGAACCCGCAAAGATTAAAGCGATTAATGCACTGGCGGATTTTGCCCTCTATGCAGGAGTGGGACGGAAAACCACCATGGGAATGGGGATGACTCGCAGAATTGCTAAGGAGAAAAGATAGTTATGGATGAATCTGATTACATACCGATCGCCGCTCTCAACCATTACGCCTACTGTCCCCACCGTTGTTGGAGAATGTTCGTCGCTGGGGAATTTCTCGATAATAGCTACACGATCGAGGGAACAAATTTACACGAACGAGTTCACACCGTTGGGGCGGGAAACCGCGAGGAAATATGGCAAATTCGGGCGATCTGGCTTAAATCAGATAATTACCGTCTCATCGGTAAAGCCGATCTGATCGAGTCCCACGACGGCGAATTTATCCCCGTGGAATACAAACGGGGCAGTAAGGGCGAATGGGATAACGACGAGTTGCAGGTGTGCGCTCAAGCCCTATGTTTGGAAGAAATGACGGGAAAAAGGCTAGATACTGGCTATATCTACTATGCCAGTTCTCACCAGCGTCAACCGGTGGCGATCGATCTTGCTCTACGGCAACGGGCGATCGCTACGATCCGAGCAGTTGAAACCCTGATCCAGACGGGAAAAATGCCCCCGGCGGTCTATTCACCCCGCTGCAAGGGATGCAGTTTGTTCGATCGCTGCTTGCCCCGATTAACTGAAAAAGTCCAACGATATCAAGAGGAAGACTAAAAAATATGGGAACGGTATATGTGACGAGAGAAGACGCATTTCTCGGCAAAAATGACGAGCGTTTAACGGTCAAAGCATCCAAAGAAACGATCCTCGATGTACCTCTATTGAACGTGGAAGGAGTGGTGATTTTCGGACGGGGTTCAGTTTCTCCCGCATTGGTGATCGAATTGTTGGAACGTCATATTCCGCTCAGTTTCGTCACATCCACCGGACGCTATCTCGGTAGATTGGAACCGGAGATGACCAAAAATATTTTCGTTCGTCGAGCGCAATGGCAGGCCGCCGGCGATTCTCCGAAAGCCATTCATTTAGTGCGGGGATTCGTCCGCGGCAAGCTGAAGAATTACCGCAACATTCTGCTCCGTCGTCAACGCGATCGAAAAGAGTTGGATTTACAAACTGCGATCGCTTGTCTGGAAGCAGCGATCGGATCGATCGAAACAACCTCGGCGATCGATTCTCTCCGGGGGTTAGAGGGAGCCGGAAGCGCGGCCTATTTCAGTTGTTTTGATTCCCTAATTCTCGGCGATACTTTTACCTTTACCTCGCGTAACCGTCGCCCCCCGCGAGATCCGGTCAATTCTCTTTTGAGTCTGGGTTATGCGTTATTGCGCCATGACGTGCAGAGTGCGATCAATTTGGTCGGTTTTGACCCCTATCTCGGTTATCTTCACTATCAACGCTACGGTCGCCCCTCGCTGGCACTAGATCTGATGGAGGAATTTAGAGCGATCGTCGTTGATGCCGTAGTTCTCAATGGGGTCAATCATCCTTATCTTACCCCCGAACATTTCACCACCGAACCCTTAAGCGGTGCGGTTTCCTTGACGAGAGAGGGATTACAGATTTTCCTGCGCTTGTACGAACAGAAGAAACAATCCAAGTTTAAGCATCCGGTAATGGGTAAACAGTGTACTTATCAAGAAGCTTTCGAGATTCAGGCCCGACTAATGGCGAAATATCTGATGGACGAGACGGATAAGTATCCACCCTTGATTTTAAAGTAGGTAGAGGCGGTCATGTATTTTGTTATCAGTTACGATATTTCCGATGATAAGCGACGAACCAAAATTCACAATACGTTAAAGTCCTACGGCCAACGGGTGCAGTATAGTGTTTTTGAGTGCGATCTAACCGATACCCAGTACGCCAAGCTGCGCGGGCGCTTGAGTAAGTTGATCAAACCCGATACCGATAGCATCCGCTTTTATTTTCTCTGCGCCTGTTGTCGGGGTAAAGTGGAACGTATCGGTGGTGAGTTACCCCGGGATAATACAATTTTTTTTGTTTAGCTCGGTTGCGCTTCCGGGTAGCTGTAAAAATCCTTAACTATTATCTGGTGGCTGAAAAGCTTATAGGATATAGATTCGAGATGATTTTCCTTTCCAACGCGGGGCGCACCTTATCCCGTAAGGTTTTGCGGGGTCTTGAAGAACTGGGTCACTTGCTGTATGATTGGTTTATTGCGGGTGCGGCGCATACGAACCTTGAAAATCCCATAGCGTATAGCTTTTACCACTGGGCGGTTCCAATTAATCTTAAACCCTATTAGGGATTGAAACACACGGCTTGGAGAGTTTAAGCAAAAAGTAGCATGTTCCAATTAATCTTAAACCCTAAGTAGTCATGCAAAATTAATTACCCAAATAAAAAATTAAGAAGTATAATACATAAAAAAACGAAGCAGCAGGAAAATACAATGAGATTGATTAGAGACCTAAACCCCGAGAGCCAGAAAATGCTAGAGAGAATTTAT
>NZ_JAPZSS010000106.1:0-33847 GCF_027532015.1 Microcystis sp. LE19-131.1A
GGAACCCTGATTCTGTCGTTTTTAGTTGCACATCGCGTTAAATTAACCTAATTCTATACTCTCTCGCAAGAGTACAAGAGCGACTATCTCAACAATCGGTTATTTTTCGTGCTGTTCGTAAGCTGAGACGATTTTTTGTACTAGGGGATGACGCACCACATCGGCCCGGGATAGGTAACAAAAAGCGATCCCTTCTACTGATTTTAGGATTTTTTGAGCGGCAATTAACCCCGATTCCTGTGGTTGCGGTAAATCGGTTTGGGTGACATCTCCAGTTACTACCATGCGCGAACCGAATCCCAAGCGAGTTAAGACCATTTTTAACTGTGCTGGGGTGGTATTTTGGGCCTCATCAACGATCACAAAAGCATTAGCTAGGGTTCGTCCCCGCATATAAGCTAAGGGAGCGATTTCGATTTTACCCCGTTCCATCAGGTCGGGAATTTTGGATGCCTCGATAAATTCGTATAAAGCATCGTAGAGGGGACGCAAAAAAGGATCGACTTTTTGCTGTAAATCCCCCGGGAGAAAGCCTAATTTTTCCCCTGCTTCCACAGCCGGCCGGGTAAGGATAATTCGTTCTACTTTATCTTCTAATAAAGCCTGTACGGCCAAAACAGCGGCTAAAAAGGTTTTCCCCGTGCCGGCAGGTCCAATACAAAAGGTGATATCGTGACTTTGAATCGCTTGGATATATTGACGCTGACGGAAGGTTTTTGCCCGAATTAGCTCCCCACGACGGGTACGAGCGAGAATATCCTGCTGTAGTTCTTTATACTCGCTAGAACGCCCCGTATCGAGGGCATGGATAGCGGTCATAATATCGGCTTCGGCGATTAACTTGGCCTCTTGCCATAAAATACTTAAGGAGCGCACAATCGCTGTGGCACGCTCCACCGGGGTCGGTTGCCCCGCAATCCGCAATTCCATCCCTCGGAGGACTAAATTCGCCCCAGTTTGCTTGGCTATCAATTTGAGGTTAGCTTCTTGATGACCCGCTAAAGCGATCGCACTTTCTGAACTGGGGAATTGAATCGTTTGCCAAGTTTCCGTCATGCTTGGGGCTAAATTATCCTTTGGCTGTTTCTACCACTTTAGCAAAAGCGACGGGATCGAGGACGGCTAATTGGGCCAACATTTTCCGATTGAGGAGGATATTAGCTTTCTTTAATTGTCCAGTCAATTGGCTGTAACTGATGCCCTGTTGACGAGCAGCCGCGTTAATGCGGGTAATCCAAAGACGACGAAAATCGCGTTTCCGTTTGCGACGGTCTCTATAGGCATTCCGTAAGGCCTTCATTACCTGTTGGTTAGCGGTACGGAATAAGCGCGAGTGAGAACCGCGAAAACCTTTGGCTAATTTGAGAACTTTTTTGCGTCGCTTGCGGGCGACATTCCCCCGTTTTACTCTAGACATGATAATCCTTTAGACAATTTTTCTGGAAAACTTACAAATAGGGCAACATTAAGCGCACTTCCTTCTCGTCGCGCTCGTTTACCAGGGTAATCTGGGACAAACGACGGCGCTTGCGTTCGGCACTTTTATGATCGAGTAGGTGATTTTTGAAGGCTTTGCGACGTTTGATTTTTTTGCCGCTTCCCGTGGCCTCGAATCGTTTGGCCGCCGCCTTTCGCGTTTTTAGCTTGGGCATAAACTCCCTTTTATTAAATCGACACAATCACTAATACTATCACAAATAGAGGACTTTAGGCAAGGAGTGGCCAAAAGATTCCCCGGCTCATCCTTACTTTGGCCAGGTCTGTACTTGGGAATTAAATCAATCGGGAATTTTTCCCCTTCCTCTTGATCGAATCGCTAAGATCCAGATAATGTCTCGCGTTAACACGCATCTGGAGAAGTTATGGCTAAAACCCTACTAGAACAATTACGCCAATTTACAGTGGTTGTTGCCGATACCGGCGATATCCAAGCGATCGAAGCTTTTACCCCCCAAGATACCACCACTAACCCCTCCCTGATCACGGCTGCGGCCCAAATGCCCCCATATCGGCCGATTGTCGATCAAACCCTGCAAGCGGCCAGAAAAGAATTAGGAGAGCAGGCCACCCCGGAAGATGTGGCCAAATTAGCTTTTGATCGCCTAGCGATCGGTTTTGGTCTGCAAATCCTGCAAATCGTCCCCGGCCGCGTCTCCACCGAAGTGGATGCTCGTCTTTCCTACGATACCCAAGCTACCATCGACAAGGCCCGTTATCTCATTTCCCAGTATGAACAAGCGGGTATCTCTAGAGAAAGAGTCTTAATTAAAATTGCCTCGACTTGGGAAGGGATTAAAGCCGCAGAAGTCCTCGAAAAAGAGGGTATTCACTGTAATTTAACCCTATTATTCGGTTTTCACCAGGCGATCGCCTGTGCGGAAGCGGGAGTAACCTTAATTTCTCCCTTTGTCGGTCGGATTCTCGATTGGTATAAAAAAGAAACTGGTAAAGACTACGTTGGCGCTGAAGATCCCGGAGTCCAATCCGTTACCCAGATCTATAACTACTATAAAAAGTTTGGTTATAAAACCGAAGTTATGGGGGCAAGTTTCCGCAATATCGGCGAAATTCGCGAGTTAGCCGGTTGTGATCTTTTAACCATTTCCCCGAAACTTCTCGAGCAATTGCAAGAGACAGAAGCCGATTTACCCCGTAAGCTCGATCCAGACCAGGCTGCAACCCTTGATATTGTCAAAATTACCGTGGATAAAGCGACTTTTGAGAAAATGCACGCCGAAGATGCCATGGCTTCCGAAAAACTAACGGAAGGTATTCAAGGTTTTACCAAAGCTTTAGAATTATTAGAACAATTGCTGATTCAACGTTTAACCCAGTTGGAAGGTCAGTCAACCCTAGAACACGCCGCCGAAGATATTTTCCGAGTCTATGATCATGATGGGGATGGTTTCATCACCCGGGAAGAATGGGCGGGAACCGATGCGGTATTCGATGCGATCGATATTAACCATGATGGGAAAATTTCTCCCGATGAGATCGCTGTCGGTTTGGGTGCGGCTTTTCGTTTAGTGGAAGCTTAGAATTAGTTGTGAGTTGAAGGAACCGGCATCAGTCCCCACCCGCACTCACCCCCACCAGTGGGGAAAGTGCCGGAAGTGGGGAGCTTTTTACTGTTCACTGGTAACTGATCACTGATCACTGATTAAGCTGTCTCTTGGGCAGCGGCTAATTCCTCCAGTTTTCCCTGTTGATCCTTGGCGATACAGGATTGAATCACCTCTTCGATATCGCCATCTAAAATGCGATCGAGGGAAAAATTCTCATTTAAGCGATGATCGGTGAGACGATTATCCTTATAGTTATAGGTGCGAATTTTTTCCGAACGGGAACCGGTTCCCACCTGAGAGCGCCGCATGGAACTGACTGCTTCCTGTTGTTCCTGTAACTTTATATCGTACAATTTCGCCCGGAGAATCTGCATAGCTCGTTCCCGGTTTTGCAATTGCGATCGCTCTTCGGTGCAGAAAACCCGGATTCCCGTGGGTTTATGGATTAAATCGACGGCAGTTTCCACTTTATTGACATTTTGACCGCCTGCTCCCCCAGATCTAGCCGTGGTTAACTCAATATCCTTGGGATCGATATGCACTTCCACATCGTCCACTTCTGGCATAATTGCCACGGTAGCGGTGGAAGTGTGGACGCGACCACTTGCTTCCGTCAGAGGAACCCGCTGCACCCGATGGACTCCCGCCTCAAATTTCAGCTTACTATAGACGTTATCGCCTTTAATCTCTAAAATTGCCTCTTTAAATCCCCCCATATCCGCCGGAGATTCACTCAAAAGGCTAACTTTCCATTTTTGAGTTTCGGCATATTTTGAGTACAAACGCACTAAATCTCCCGCCCAAATACTGGCCTCATCACCTCCGGTCCCGGCGCGAATTTCCAGCATGATATTCTTTTCATCGAGGGGATCCCGGGGCAGCAGCAGAATTGTTAATTGGTCTTCCAAAGTGGCGATTTTTGCCTCTAATTCTGCCACTTCTAGGGCGGCCATTTCGCGTAATTCGGGATCGCTGGCGGATTCTTTGAAGATTTGTTTCGCACCGATTAAATCCTCTTGACTTTTTTGCCAAATTTCGTAGGTGTTGACCGTTTCCTCTAGGGAAGCGCGGGATTTGGCCAGACGATGCAATTCACCCGGATTACTGGTGACATCGGGATCCGCTAGACGACGGGTTAATTCTGTGTAGGTCTGTTCTACAGATTGCAGTTTGTTGAGTAAATAACTTTCAGCCATAATCGATAGCCACAAATAGGGTTAAACGGGGTTAATTTGAAGATAACCCGCAAATTCTTTGGATTAGAAGCGTCTGAGAGATAATAGAGACACAATCCTTTTAATTTTCTTAATTTTCTTTGTCTGGAGTTCTGCGAGCTAGGAAAAATCCCGCTCAACTGCTGACAGTCAGTCAGTTTTGCTAATACTTAGAAATATTTTTAGGCCAGCAAGCGGCAAGGGAAGACATTTTTTTCTTAACCAGATTATTCCTATATCTGAAGCTATCATTTTTTGGCAGGTTTGAGCAAGTAGTGTTAAGTCCTGTTTAAAAGTGGGGTGTGGGGAGTATTTTCAGTTATCAGTGACCAGTAAGCAGTTATCAGTGGGGTAGTGGGGAGTATTTTCAGTTATCAGTGAGCAGTAACCAGTTATCAGTGGGGTAGTGGGGTAGTGGGGTAGTTGGGTAGTTGGGAGACCACTTCGTGCGCGTTGCGGGGGAGATGGGAGATGGGAGCAGGGAGAAAAAAGCTGATAACTGATCACTGATAACTGATCACTGATCACTGATAACTGATCACTGATAACTGATCACCAGCAATTCTCATTTTGATGCTAGAAGCAGATTTTAGCACCCCCACCAAAAATGTCATAACCCTCATAATGACTGAATAGCTGAAATTACACCCGTCCAACACTGATTGGCGATCGCGATTTTGCCACCTGTTAAATCTCTTTTTCTGTCTGTATAAATTGTTACTTTTTGAAATGAGAATTGCTGGGGGTGTGGGGTGTGGGGTGTGGGGTTTTACCCATTTTCAGGGGGTCAGTTACCTAATTTTCAGGGAAAAAGTACCTGAATTTTACCCCCGATCACTCCAAGGGTCAGCACTTTTTGAGGTAAAAAAAGTCTAAAAACCTTATCTAACAAGGTTTTTAGATTTATTCAGCAAACCCCAAGTAAACTATAAGGGATATCGCCATCAGATTCTGATCGGCGATCGACTCTTTCTGTGTTATGATCGAGGCGAGAGTCAAGATTGGTGTTCAAGTTCGTTTCCAGTATTAATCCGGTAAGTTTTTTACTTTAGTATTGTTCGGCTTCTCCCTGAATTTTGTGTCTCCACACCGTTTCGAGTATTGTTCGAGGATTCAAGTATTATGTCTATTTTTGTTGGTAATCTCTCTTACGAGATTTCCCAAGAAGCTCTGGTCGATGTCTTTAAAGAGTACGGCGAGGTTAAAAGGGTTCATATTCCCGTTGACAAAGAGACAGGCCGCAAACGCGGTTTCGCCTTCGTGGAAATGGAAAATAAAGCCCAGGAAACCACCGCAATTGAGGCACTGGATGGTGCTGAATGGATGGGGCGATCAATTAAAGTTAACGAAGCCCGCGATCGTGAAGAGCGCGCACCCTTCAATGGTGGTGGTGGTGACAGAAAAAAACGCTATTAAGCTTTTTTTGTAAATAATTGTGGGAGGGTGGACAGGGTTCACCCTTTTTTTGTTGGTAATTGCGATCGCTGCTCCCCTCAAAACCAATAGAAATCTAAATGTCTGAGTCTCTCCAAAAGGTAACAAGTAAACTATAAAGGATATCGTCATCAGGTCTGATCGGCGATCGACTCCCGAATATATGGACAACAAAAACCCATGGAGACAACCTCTAGCCTAGCTGATGGGCGTGAAGCACTTCAATGCCCCACTTTAGTTGAAGATGATCGCACGGGCATGAGTCCCGAAACCCTAAAACGGGCTTTTCTGGACAATCTATTTTATTTGCAAGGGGTTAACCGCACTAATGCTAGTCCCTACAATTACTATGTCGCCCTGGCCTACACCGTTCGCGATCGCCTGCTGCGTCGTTTTCTGAAATCCACCGACACCTACAAACAAGAAAAAGTTAAACTCGTCTGCTATTTCTCCGCCGAATTTCTCATGGGGCGGTATTTAGGTAATAATCTCGCTAATTTGGGTATTTACGACCTAATCAAAGAGATGATCGAGGAATTAGGTCTTGATTTTGAGGAAATTATCGAACAGGAACCAGATCCCGGCCTCGGCAACGGCGGTTTAGGGCGTTTAGCGGCTTGTTTCCTCGATTCCCTCGCTTCCCTAGAAATTCCCGCCATCGGTTACGGTATCCGCTACGAATTTGGCATTTTCCATCAAATGATCCAAGACGGTTGGCAGGTGGAAATCCCCGATAACTGGCTACGCTTCGGCAATCCTTGGGAATTACCCCGTCCCGATGAAAGTGTGGAAGTAAAACTGGGTGGCCGGACGGAAATCTATCACGATGATAAGGGACAGGAACGGGTACAATGGCTGCCGGAACGTCGGGTTTTAGCCATTCCCCACGATACCCCCGTCCCGGGTTACAAAACCAACACGGTTAATGCTTTGCGTCTCTGGAAAGCAGAAGCGAGTGAATCGTTTAATTTTGAGGCTTTTAACGCCGGGTTATACGATCAATCCGTGGCTGAAAAAATGGACGCGGAAACCATTTCTAAAGTCCTTTACCCCAACGATAACACCCCCGCCGGTCGCGAATTACGTCTCGCCCAACAATACTTTTTTGTGGCCGCTTCCCTGCAAGATTTAATTCGCATTCACCTAAAAAGCCACAAAAATCTGCAAAATTTCCACGAAACCGCCGCTATTCAACTGAACGATACTCACCCAGCCATTGCGATCGCTGAGTTAATGCGTTTGTTAGTGGATGAAAACGGCTTAGAATGGTCAAAAGCTTGGACAATTACCCAAAAAACCTTCGCTTATACCAATCATACCCTATTGCCAGAAGCCCTAGAACGTTGGTCGGCGGATCTGCTGGGGAAATTGCTACCCCGACATCTAGAAATTATCTACCTGATCAATCACTTTTTCCTCGACGATGTGCGGACTTGGTTTCCCGATAACGAGGAATTATTGGGCAAATTGTCGATAGTTGAAGAAGCTGGTTGGGGTAATAAACAAATTCGCATGGCTAATTTAGCCTGTGTGGGTAGTCACTCGATTAACGGAGTCGCTGCCTTACACACGGAGTTACTGCAAAAAGACACCCTGAAAGAGTTTGCTATGCTCTGGCCGGAAAAATTCTACAATAAAACCAATGGTGTCACCCCGCGCCGGTGGATTTTATTGAGCAATCCCCAATTATCGGCACTATTTACCGAAAAAATCGGCGATAATTGGTTAAAAGACCTGAAGGAATTACGAAAACTGGAACAATACCTTGATGATCCCGAATTTCGTCAGCGTTGGTATGAAATTAAACAGGCGAATAAGGCCGATTTAGCGGCTTATATGCTGAAAACCCGCAATATCGAGGTGGATGTTAATTCGATTTTCGACGTGCAGGTAAAACGGATTCACGAATACAAACGCCAACATCTGGCAGTTCTGCACATTATCGCCCTTTATAATCGCATTAAACAGAACCCTCAGATCGATATTGTGCCGCGCACTTTTATCTTTGGTGGTAAGGCAGCCCCCGGTTACTTTATGGCGAAGTTAATTATTAAGTTAACTAATGCTGTGGCTGAAATTGTGAATAAGGATCCTGATGTCAGAGGTCGTTTAAAAGTGGTTTTCCTGCCTAACTTTAACGTTTCTTTGGGTCAACGCATCTATCCTTCGGCGGATCTTTCCGAACAGATTTCCACGGCGGGTAAGGAAGCTTCCGGAACCGGTAACATGAAGTTTGCCATGAATGGCTCCCTCACCATTGGGACTCTGGACGGTGCTAATATCGAAATTCGCGAGGAAGCAGGGGCAGAAAATTTCTTCCTTTTTGGCTTGACAGCAGAAGAAGTTTATGCTAAGAAAGCACACGGTTATGAACCGATGAGCTATTACAAAAATAATCGCGAATTGAAGGGAGTGATCGATCGAATTAAGAGTGGTTATTTTAGCCATGGTGACCAGGAATTATTCAGGCCGATCGTTGATTCTCTCCTCTACGATGACCAGTATATGCTTTTAGCTGATTATCAATCCTACGCTGATTGTCAGGAACAGGTAAGTGAAGCTTATCGCGATCGGGACAAGTGGACGCGGATGTCGATTCTTAACTCGGTTCGTATGGCCAAATTCTCTAGCGATCGCACAATCTGGGAATATTGTCAAGAGATTTGGAAAGTTAATCCGGTCAAGATTAGTTTAGAGGATTAAAAAACTCGGTCAAGTTCGGGTTTAGTCTTTGACTAGCCCGAATTCTGGAACCGTAGCCCCCAAAATGTTTGGTGAAAAGGATAAAATTTATTATTCTTTGCTATCCAAAAACTGGCTTAACAATTTTGAGTTTTAGGGTGAATGATTCGGGGAGCTTTTTGATTATGAGGAAAAATATAAATGTCAGTGATAATTGAACAAAACCTAGGGGAAATTTTAGCTCAAATTAATCACAAATTAGAGAATTTACAAAAAGATGTTACAGACATCAAAATTGAGTTAACAGAAGCTAAGGGGGAAAGACAGGTATTAAAGGTGGAAATCGATAACCTGAAGCAAGATGTTAAGGCAATTAAAGGTTCACAACAGGCTCAAATTTGGACATTAATTGGTATTTTAATTACGGCGGTAGGAGGGTTTTTAGTGGCAGTGGGTAGGTTTGTTATTTCGGGTAATCCTTAATTACAATACCGTCTAAACCATGATTGAGAGTGATTGAATGATGGACTATGATTAGATTGTTTTTAGACAATCACACAATCACAAAAATCCTATTCATTTGATTCCCAAGTACTAAGGATATTCTAAGAATAAATTTTGAAAAGTATGGTTATCCTGCCAGCGATAGATTGAAAAATCGCGGCGATCTGACGTTAAAATTCTCCCGTGTCCTAAGTTTTCAGCTAATACTACTAATGAAGCATCAGCTAGATCCATTGGTATATCTTCATAACGGTCCATGAGTTGTTCCATTCGTCTAACATGATTTGATTGTAATTCAAATACTTCAAAACCACCTGCTAAGAAATTTTGAATAAATAGCAGTTGAGCATGATTACCGAGACGAGTTAGCAAAAGGTAACAAGTTTCGGTGACAACACACCAGGTTGTTATTAGGGGTTCTCGCAATCTTTGAATTACAAGCTGTGCTTGTTGATGATGATGATCTTGCTCATTGGCGAGGGCCAACCAGAAGCCTGTATCAACTATAATCATGTTTGGCTGACCATTCTTCCTTCAGGATAGTTTTATAGTTAGTAGAAAGATCGGGCGAACCTTGTCCACACCCAATAAAACCGCTTTCTTTCAGCACTTTAAGAGCATCTGAGTTACGCGGGTGTAGTTTGGTATATTGTTGCTCAATAACTTGATTGAGCAGGGTAGTGATATCCTGATCGCTATGTTGTTGGATGTAGGCGAGTTTTTCCCTTTGTTCTTGGCTAAGATGGATGGTGATGTCCATAGTCTTTCTCCTTAATAATGTCTAAACTATGATTAGAATAATTGAACGATAAACTATGACTAGGTTATCCTTTGTCCTAGACAATCACGAATATTTATTGTATCACATTATATCATAGGGTTGGTCTCTCAAAAAAAAATCACAATCCATCACATAATCAGATCAATCACAGTACAGACAATGAATGAACAAGGCGGCCAAGCTTATGTTAATTTAATTGAACAGTTACTCGCTTGTACTGAGGGTGAGGAACGAACTAATATTCTGCAAGCTAATATGGAATTGATCGATCCCGAATTTTTGCAGGTGATGGAAAACTATGCAACGGGGTTAGAATAATAAGGATACAATAATAACCATGCAGATTGATTTAACACAAAACTTTGGGCAATATCTCAACCCTCAAGCGAGAAATATAGAAGAATATGAGGTGTTTTTAACTGTTGGGGACATTGACAATAGGCTAAGGTGTTGTTAGTATATCCAACATGAAGGCTACCGCGCTCATTCGTCGTCGCGTCATCTTGGCCCCAGACGCATTCGCAGAAGTCCCTGTCTGGCCTGTTCCCCAACCAGTTCTGCCATTGGAGCATCCTTACGTCATATACTTAAAAGTAGGATAAGAAATTGTTTAGAGAGTGAGCCAAAACTTTAAAGATAAAGAAGCTCAAAAAGTTTTTGAACGTAAACATTCGCGTAAATTGCCATGAGATATCCAACAAGTGGCATTGCGAAAATTGCGGATGCTTAATCGTGCGGAAACCCTGCAAGATCTTCGTGTCCCACCAGCAAATCGATTGGAACGTCTGGTTGGTGACAGGGAAGGTCAATATAGCATTCGGGTTAACGATCAATGGCGAATTTGCTTTGTCTGGCAAAACGGTGATGCTCTAGACGTAGAAATCGTTGATTATCATTGAGGTAAAATAATGAATGAAGATAAACTAATGCCAATTCATCCCGGTGAGGTTCTTTTAGAGGAATTTATCAAGCCAATGAACCTTAGTCAGAATCAAATAGCTCTGGCTCTTGGAGTTCCCGAACAATATATTAACGAAATCGTTCACGGAAAGCAGCCTATCACAGCGGATATAGCTCTTCGGTTAGCTCGTTATTTTGATATGTCACCGCGATTTTGGCTGGGATTACAAATGGATTACGATCTGGACGTTGTTGAAGATGAAATAGGAGATCAATTGGACAAAGAAGTTGCTGTAATGACAGTTATTTGTGCAGAAAAGTAATTTGTTTGATATGTTCTAAGGCAGAAACTTGGAATATATCAAACAAATTTGGCATCGATCCCCCTTGACAATCACGAATATTTATTGTATCACGTTAAATCATAAGGTTGGTCTCTCTCAAAAAAAATCACAGTTCATCACATAATCACATCAATCACAGTACAGACAATGATGGAAGACTATGCAACAGGGTTAGAAGAACAAAGAAATAATACTCCTGTTGCTTGGTTACGGGATATAAAGTATAGAATCTTGTTATGTAGAAGTCTAAAGCATGATCTATATGATTATTTAATTGACTGTCATTCTAGCCTGACCTATAATCATGGAAAGCTCAATCAGGAAAGTGAAAATGAGACAGGTACTTACAGCGAGAATTTTTCAAGAAGATAATTGGTTTGTTGCCCAATGTTTAGAGGTTGATGTTGCTAGTCAAGGGGAAACAGAAACCGAGGCGTTAAACAATCTGCAAGAGGCTTTAGAATTACATTTTGAACCGCCTTGTGCAACAGTTATTCCCCGATTACAGAAGATAGAGGTAGAAATCAATGCCGCTTAAGCCTTTATCTTATCGTGAGATTAAACGCAAGTTGGAAGCGGCAGGGTTTGAAGTTGTTAGTCAAAAGGGGAGTCATGTTAAGTTTGCCAAGGATACTCCCGAAGGAAAAATGACAACGATTGTTCCCTGTTATAAGGAGGTAACAATCGGTACAATTAGCAGTATTTTAAGGCAAGCGGGATTAAGAGTTGATGAGTTTGAGCGTTTATAGTTAATATCCTCTATAGCATTCTGTGTCATAATCGCCCTATATCAAGGGGACTCATCCTATCATAGAGTCATCCGCCAAAAAACATCATAGTCCCTCATTCAATCATTCTAATCACAGTACAGACAATGAATGAACAACGCGCCGAAGCATATATTAATTTAATAGAACAGTTGCTCACTTGTGCTGATGATGAGGAACTCAATAAGATTCTGCAAGCAAATCAGGAATTGATTGACCCCGATTTTTTGCAGGTGATGGAAGACTATGCAACTTGGTTAGAACAACAAGGAAATAATAATCCTGCAGCTTGGTTACGGAATATGGCGCAACAGTTGGGGCATATTCTCAACCCTCAAGCGGGAAGTATAGAGGAATATCAGGGGTTTTTATTAGAAGTATTACGAGCAGAATATGAGAGTAATGATCCTGCGGTGGTTTATCCTATCCTACAACGCTGTCAACATCTGTTAGATGATACTTTTGCCCAACTGTTGCAACAATTCGCTAGAAAATGTTTTTCTAAAAGGAATATCGAAGATGTGGCAGATATTGTGGGACTTATTGAAAATTTACGTAATAAACTTCAAGATGCCATAGTAATTGGAAATTTATGTAATCAAATTCGAGATTTTCCCTTGGGAAGTCGGGCTAATAATCTGGAAATTGCCATTACAGGCTATCAGACCCTTTTTGAAGTATATAATCGTGAAGCCTTTCCTTATGAATGGGCGAGTACACAAAACAATCTGGGAATAGCTTATGGAGATCGCATCAGAGGGGAAAAGGCAGATAATCTAGAGTTAGCGATCATTTCTTTAAACCAGTCTTTAGAAGTCCGTACCCGTGAAGCCTTTCCTTATGAATGGGCAACGGCACAAAATAATCTTGGTACTGTTTATAGAGATCGCATCAAAGGGGAAAGAGCCGATAATCTAGAGTTAGCGATAGCGGCTTATAACCTATCTTTAGAAGTATTAACTCGTGAAGCCTTTTCTTATGAATGGGCGAGTACACAAAACAATCTGGGAATAGCTTATGGAGATCGCATCAGAAGAGAAAGATCCGATAATCTAGAGTTAGCGATTGCTTCTTTAAACCAGTCTTTAGAAGTCCGTACCCGTGAAGCCTTTCCTTATGAATGGGCGAGTACACAAAACAATCTGGGAGAAGCGTATAGAAATCGTATCAGAGGGGAAAGGGCTAATAATTTAGAGTTAGCGATCACCGCTTATAACCTGTCTTTAGAAGTAGTAACCCGTGATAGCTTTCCTTATGAATGGGCAATGACACAAAATAATCTAGGGATAGCTTATGGAGATCGTATCCGAGGAGAAAGGGCTAATAATTTAGAGTTAGCGATTACCGCTTATAACCTGTCATTAGAAGTATTAACCCGTGATAGCTTTCCTTATGAATGGGCAAGGTCACAAAATAATCTGGGGAATGCTTATCTAAATCGTATCAGAGGGGAAAGGGCAGATAATCTAGAGTTAGCGATTACCGCTTATAACCTGTCATTAGAAGTCCATACCCATGAAGCCTTTCCTGAACATTGGGCAAGTACACAAAATAATCTAGGGAATGCTTATCTAGATCGCATCAGAGGGGAAAGGGCAGATAATTTAGAGTTAACGTTCGCCACTTATAACCTGTCTTTAGAAATATATACCCGTGAATCCTTTCCTTATGAATGGGCAACGACACAAAATAATCTGGGATTAGTTTATCTATATCGTATCAGAGGGGAAAGGGCAGATAATTTAGAGTTAGCAATCACCGCTTTAAACTTAACATTAGAAGTCCGTACCCGTGAAGCCTTTCCTGAACATTGGGCAAGTACACAAAATAATCTGGGGTTAGTTTATAGAAATCGCATTAAAGAGGAAAGGACAGATAATCTAGAGTTAGCGATCGCTGCTTTTAACCTTTCTTTAGAAATAAGAACCCCGACTGCTTTTCCCATATACTGTTTAAGAACAGGATATAACTTAGGAATTACTGCTAACCTGATCGAAGACTGGGAAACCGCCATCAAAGGCTACAACTTAGCCATCGAAGCAGTAGAAAATACCCGACTCGAAGCCTTAAACCCCCAACGACAACAAGAAATTCTCTCCGATGCAATGGATGTTTATCATGGCATTGTTCAATCTTATCTCAACCTCAATCAAAAAGATCGCGCCTTAGAATACGTTGAACGCAGCAAAACCCGCTATCTAGTCCAATTGCTTACCGACCGCGATATCTATCCTAAAGGTAATATCCCCCAAACTATTATTACGGAATTAGATCGCCTCCGTCGTGCCATTATTGGGGAAGAACAACGGTTAGCCATCCAAGAACAAACCCGCAATCGGGGAGAAATTTTAACCCTAGATCAACAAAAAAAACCTATCTTAAATGACTATACTCACCTCAATCAATTAAAACAAGAATTAAATCAATTCATTGACCGTGAAATAACAAAAACAAAAATAGATGAGGATTTTATCTTAACTCAAACGGTTAAGCCTATTCCCTTTCAAGACATTCTATCTTTAACCGATGCTGAAACTTGTCTTTTGCAATGGTATATCACAAGTGAGAAAATACTCGCTTTTGTTGTATCTGCTGATGGAAATATTAACCTTTGGGAATCTTCAGAAGATAATCGAAATAAATTAACTGATTTAATTAATAATTATCTACAGCTTTACTACTCCCAAAATGGCCATCAAGAATGGATAAATCAACTTTCTGACCTCTTGCAAACCTTCTCAGATACCCTACATATTAATGATATTCTGGCACTTATTCCAAATACTTGTAAACGCTTAATTATTATTCCTTATTTGTTTCTGCATATTTTACCCCTTCATGCTTTACCTATTAATCACAATCAAATATTACAAGATAAATATGATGTTCAATATGCCCCTAGTTGTCAATTATTTAAAATTACTCAACAACGTCAGTTAAACGATTTAAACTCTCTTTTTGCTATTCAAAACCCCCAAAATAATCTACTCTTTACGGATTTAGAAGTAGAAATCATTAAAAGTTTGTTTGTTCAAAGTGATATTTTAGCCAAACAAAACGCTACTGAAATCGCCATCAAAACTCATCAAAACTTCCCCTTAGCTAACTGTATTCATTTTTCTTGTCATGGTACATTTAACCCTAATAAACCCCTAGAATCTGCTTTAATTCTTACCAAAGAAAAAACAGATCAAGAAGATGGTTATTTAAGATTAGGAGAAATCTTTGAACTGAATTTTAAAAACTGTCGTCTTGTCATGCTTTCTGCTTGCGAAACTGGTTTAATTGATCTTAATTCTATTAGTGATGAATATATCGGTTTACCGAGTGGTTTTCTATTTGCAGGTAGTCCTAGCGTTGTTAGTAGTTTGTGGAAAGTAAATGATTTATCAACTGCATTTTTACTGATCAAATTTTATGAAACTTTACCCAAAAATCCCAAAAAAGGTGAAATTGCATTTAGTCTTAAAAATGCTCAAAAATGGCTACAAACCTTAACCCTTGACCAATTTGAACAAGAATTAGAAAGATTTCAACTCCAATTAGATAAAATCATCAATCAACTGGGAGGAGGAAAACGCCCAATTTTTAACGAGTCTCTGAAACAAATTCGTCAACGTCAACCCTATCCCTTTAAAAATCCCTATTATTGGGCGGGTTTTATTGCTACAGGATTTTAATCTGTCTCCTTACAAAAAGCATCTAAACCAATATCTTCGACAACAAACAAAACGACGGGAACAACTAAAGTAACGGGAAACTGTAAACATCCTGCGACAATTCCAATCAGTTTAAAGACTTTTTTAGTTTTGGCTGAACAAATAAAAGGACGACATTTTGTCGCTAATTCATCTAAATCTAAGCTTTTATCTGGTTCTGTTCCAGTTTCGCGCATTCTCATTAAAATGATTGCGTCTTGTAAGTTTCCTTCACATTCTTCAATAACATCAAGCGCGGCTAAAGCGTCAGTATTATCCGCTAATTCAACACGGTACTGAGCAATTTCTTCTGATGTTAACTGCGTTGTGTCTGACATAATACCATCCTTAAAGCTAAAACCAATTTTTTCCCATTATCTCACCTTATTAGCTCCTAATCCCACGAAATGCCGTGAGGAAAATCCCTAGCTTTAGGTTGTCCGCGACTTTATAATCGTCTCGTCGCTAACGGTTTTGACTTTACCGATGACAAGTTAATCCGGTCAAGATTAGCTTAGAAGACTAAGAATAAGCGAATTTTTTGGGGTGAGAATTTACTTTTGTCAAAAATTATTACATATTCGCAACAAAATAAACTTTTTTGAGCCAATTAATGTACCCTAATTAGACAAGGCGATCAATTATTTTGGCCGCCGAGATTTTTAATCATTATAAGATTGTTTCCCTAATCGCCAAATTAACAATTACATACCGAAAAACAATGACATCAGAATTTAAGTTTATTCCCCTGCAATTTCACTGGGTTGCTATCAATCCTAAACCGATTGGGGTTGTCTATTTTATCGGTGGTGCTTTCTTCGGCACTTTTCCCAATCTGTTCTATCGTTATCTACTCAAACAAGTGTTTGAACGGGGCTATACTATTATTGCTATTCCCTATCGTTTTACTTTTCGTCATTGGAATGTTTCCATAGAAATGGTCAAAGATTTGATTGGATTGAGAAAGGCTATTTATGAAGAAGCTAAGTTTTTGGGCTATGAAGATAACCTTGAGTTGTATTTAGAAGATCCCACTGCTGGTAATCCTAATTATTTTTGGATGGGCCATAGTTTAGGGTGTAAATATATCTCCCTTTTAGAGGTTTTAAGTGATGTGGAAAACACAGAACTAGAACAGGTTTTGAGTGGTTGTGTCGGCAAAAATCAAGCCGAAGATATCCAAAAATCGCTGAATAATACTGATATCCATGCCGTATCTCTGAAAAATCAACCCTCGCTTTTACTGGCTCCTGTAATTGCTGGCATAGATAGCGCAATTCCCATAGCTGCCCTAGCTAAATTAGTGCAAAGTTTGGGTTTAGACGTACAGCCAAACGTGCAGGAAACCCGTTGTTTAATTAGCAATAGTAATCTATTTCGACTCTTGGAAATTATCGCCTTTGCTAAGGACCTACAGGCTAAAGATACAGTAGCCTGGTTTATTAAAGAACTAAGTCAACAACTCTTAAAACCAGTAGTTCCCTTAGCCAATCGCACCCATCTAGCACCCCTTGGCTGGCGCAATGGCGACCAAGAATTAGCCGATAATGTGATTAAATCAATTCAGGAATTACGCACTCAACTCATCTCCTGTTATCCCCAAAGTCAGGAAAAAGAGGAACTCTTAATGAAAATGATTTCTGAACATTAATCAATTGAGGATGGGGAGAGGTTGCTAACGGTCAATATTGCCACCTGAATCGCTTTTTCGATAGCCTGTTGTTTGCTTTCTAAACTAATCCCTTCCTCTTTGTTTCTTTCGGCAATCACAGCACAAATACAAGCGGCAGTAAATCCATAAACCCCCGCCATTTTAAATAAAGTTCCCGCTTCCATTTCATAATTGAGAATATTTAAACGTCGATATTCTTCCGTGATTCCCTCTAAATGGCGCTGAAGATAAGGGTTAGCAGACGACAGGATTCTTTCCTGTCCTTCATAAAAACTATCCACAGAAGCGGTAATACCTACATGATAATTTACTCCCAAAAATTGAGCAGATTTGACTAGAGCAACTGTTAAAAAAGGATCCGCCACTGCGGGATATTCCGGAGGAGCAATATCATTAGCTGCACCTTGCCTACATAAAGCCGCTTGCGAGATAATAATATCACCGATTTTTATTCTATTTTGAATTGCGCCACAAGTACCGATACGAATAATAGTTTTAATTCCCACCTGTATTAATTCATTAACCACAATACTCAAAGATGGCGCACCCATGCCACTGGTAGCCAGAAGAATTGGGGTAGAATTATCTAGATAGCCAAGATAACTATTTAATCCGCGATAATCCGATAGTAAACGTGCATTTTGTAAATAAGTTTCAGCAATATAGCGCGAGCGTTCTGGTTCCCCCGATAATAGGGTGATAGTCGGTTTTGCCGTGCCTAAATCCTCACTGCTAAAGTTGAGATGATAGGGTTTTTGGTGAGATAAGTTATTGGACATTGAAGTGAACTAAATACAGAAAAAAGGTAAGGAATTGATTTTCCTTACCTGATGATTGTACACTTTTGACAACAGAATTACACTTTTGCTGACTCTTTAACTAACTTGTCCCAACCCAATTCCTTGAGGTTATTGTTGCGACGCAGGGGACGAGTAGCTAATTCTAAAATATCTCGCGCATTGGTAAAACCATGAATTTGAGCAAAAGTAAATTCTACCGACCATTTAGTGTTAATTCCCCGCGCTTCTAAGGGATTTGCATGGGCCATTCCTGTAATTACTAAATCAGGTTTTAACTCGTAAATGCGCTGAATCTGATTGTAGTTATCGGGTTTTTCGATAATTTTCGGGATGGGAACACCCATATCATTACAGGTTTTTTCTAGTAATACTAATTCGGCCGCTTGGTAGCGTTTATCCATGTAGGGAATACCGATTTCATCACAAGTCATCCCGCAACGAATTAGGAAACGTGCCAGAGAAATTTCTAGTAAATTATCCCCCATAAAGAAGACCGATTTACCGCGCACAAGTTGCAGATAATCCTCTAAACTTTCCCAAATTTTTGCCTCTCTTTCTTCTAATCCCTGGGGTTGTACTCCCAAAACCGAACAGATTTTTTCTATCCAAGCGCGGGTTCCATCCGGACCGATGGGAAAGGGTGCGCCAATTAATTTACACTTACGACGACGCATTAAAGTGGTGGCAGTTCGTGATAGAAAAGGATTGACACCAGCGACATAATAACCTTCTTCAATTACCGGTAATTCAGTAAAACGTTTGGCCGGCAACCAACCATCTATTTTAACTCCTTGTTTTTTTAATTCTAGGGTTAAATTAGTCACAATCGGGTCAGGAACAGAACCAAATAAAACTAAAGGAGAATGGTCTTTATATTCCGATTCTTCCTGTTTAATTTCTTCTTTTTTACGTCCAAAAGTTAAGAGTTTCTGGATAGCATTCCGTTCTTCTTTTTCATCTTCGTGCTTAACTTTTTCGGGACATTTATGCACCATGGAAGCGAGGACGGTATCTTCCCCTTGGGTAAAGGCATAATCTAAACCATTAGCGCGTGCTGTCACGATAGGAATACCGATTTCTGACTCTAGTTTCGGTGCTAATCCTTCCAAGTCCATTTTGATGATTTCGGTAGTACAAGTACCGATAAAAACGATAACGCTAGGGTTTCTATCTCGTTTAATTTGTAAGCAGAGACGTTTTAGTTCTTCGTAATCTTTTAGTTGAGCGGAAATATCCCCTTCTTCTAATTCGGCCATAGCATAACGCGGTTCGGCGAAAATCATCACCCCCATAGCATTTTGCAGGAAGTAACCACAGGTTTTTGTGCCGATAACAAGGAAGAAACTATCTTCGATTTTTTGGTATAACCAAGCAACACAGCTAATTGGACAAAAGGTGTGATAGTTGCCAGTTTCACAATCAAATTGTAAAGCGCTCGGTTCTTGAGTGGCAGTCATGTTTTTAGGTTCTCCTTAATTGCGGAATTGGTTTAGGTATTCAGTATGTGGATTGGTTTCAGGCAGTAAAGGAATGGCTTCAGCTTCTTGGATTTTTGCTCTTTCTTCTTCTCGTTTTTCGAGTTCTATCTCAGGGCCAAAATTTAAACCTAAAGCATCGACAAGTTTATTACTATCGTTGCTGAGAACACAAAAAGGACTCATCCACATAAATAATTGTGTTTCTAAAGCAGTAGCTACTCCCAGAATTAGATGAGAAGAAGGACGTTTTCCCCCATCAGGAGTGTTTATCCAAGAATTAGTAGCAGTCGTAAAAACCTTAATCCAAGCTTGATTAATTTGGTAGTAATCCAACCATTTATCTTTAAGTGCTGCTTTTAATTCCTCAAAGTTGCTCATTTTGTCCCCTTGGCTAAATAATGATGTTTTCCCTATTAGAATTCCCAATGAGAGGAAAAAATGATCATTATCAAGTCCTCGATAAAATTCGTGGGTAGGGTGGGTTAGGCGACGATAATTTAGGCTATTAACTAATAAGTTAATTATACGCCGTAACCCAACCAGAAAAAGAGTTTATTGGTGGTTATTGGTGGGTTACGCTGTCCCTAACCCACCCTACAAAATAATCTAAACCATCATTAGATCTAATTCCGCCTCGGCGTTAACTTTGGGTTTATCAGCATTAAGATAGAAATCCGATAATAAAGTGAATAATTCCCGGTCGGCAGATTCTTTGGGAATAACTCCTTCTGGTTTGGCTAAAATCTGATCGGCAATGTTGAGATAATAGTCACAAACGTAACTTAACATCGGATCTTTGTCGGCCATTTCAAAGAGAGTTTGACCTTTAACTCTGGAGACGCGAATATCTTCAATTAAGGGTAAAACTTCTAACACTGGCATGGGAACATGATCCACATATTTATTAATTAAATCGCGTTTTGAGGTGCGATTACCAATTAATCCGGCTAGTCGCAAGGGATGGGTGCGCGCTTTTTCCCGGACGGAAGCGGCGATGCGATTGGCGGCAAAAAGAGCATCAAAGCCGTTATCTGTGACAATTATGCAGTAATCGGCGTAATTTAAGGGTGCGGCAAATCCTCCACAGACTACATCCCCCAAAACATCGAACAAAATCACGTCAAATTCATCAAAAGCGTTCAATTCTTTTAATAATTTCACCGTCTCCCCGACGACGTAACCGCCACAACCAGCGCCGGCCGGGGGGCCTCCCGCTTCTACGCATTTGACTCCACCGTAACCTTCATAGATAACGTCTTCGGGCCAGATGTCTTCGTAGTGAAAATCTTTTTCTTGTAGGGTATCGATGATTGTGGGAATAAGAAAGCCTGTCAGGGTGAAAGTGCTATCATGCTTGGGGTCACAGCCTATTTGTAGGACTTTTTTGCCTCTTTTGGCTAAAGCAGCCGAAATATTACAGCTTGTTGTCGATTTACCGATGCCACCTTTTCCGTAGACTGCAAGTGTTAAAGGCATGGAAGTTCTCCTAAATGTACGCTTGAATGGTGAGTTTGTTTATCAGTGCTTTGATCGCAATTATTGACCATCTCCCCACCCCTTGGCAAGAGGTTCAATTTTTATCTGCTATAGCTAGAGTGAGAATAAAAGCTTAAAAATTAGATTAACAATTTTTTAGAGCCTATAAAGTCTCTGAAATCGACAAAAACTTATAAAAACAGTTTTATTTATATATTTAATTTAAATGCAAACAATAAACAAAAAACCGCCAAAGCTTTACAAAAACTCGATAAACAGGGTTTTACCGTGCCAAATCCAGATAAAAAAGGTCAAGATAGAGCCAGTCTAGAGACCGATTTCAGATTTTCGTGAATAATCATTACAATTTTCCCGGTCAGCAGATTAAATAAATCGATCCTGAGAAGGATGCCGAAAGGCTGTAGTACAATTAGAACAAAGTACCTGTAGGGTTTCCTATGCGAGTTAAGCAAAAAACGCTGACTACACTCTTATTAGAGAATAAAGCTCCTAAATATCGTCCTTTTCTGGGTTTTTTTCTGGCTGGGTTTCCTTTTCTGTTTTTAGCCTATGTAGTTTTTTCCCAGCGCGCTTATCTCGACTGCATTCGGTTAGGTACAAAAAGGATAGATTGTCAATATGTCCAAGAGTATAATTTTCCTATTTCTAGTCGGGAAAATTTTTCTTTAACTCACATTAAAGCTACGGCTGTCTATCAGGAAGTTTTTATCAGTGTTGAGCAGGAAAAAACTGTTAATAACGCGGTTTTATTGGTCGGAAGAAATAACCATCTCTACATCGAGAATTTTCTAGATGTGCAGTCAGCTAGTGATTTTAAAACTCGATTTGAGAATTTTGTGAATAGATATCAAGCTCGGGAAATTATTTCCAAAAGTCCCCTAGATACCTTGTCAGCACTGCTAGAACAGCATCATAATTATCCCTATTATCTCTGGGGTATGTTATGCTTATTCTCTGGTCTATTGTTATTTTATGATGCCAGCTATTGGGAGAGTTATGTCTTTAATCAGGGTACCGCCACCCTAACCCGTAGGCGACAACATTTAATTTTTAGAAGTGAAAGCGATTATCTTCTAAAGAGAATTGTTGAGGCAAAGATAGAAGATTACAATGGCTTTTTAGGGTCTAATTACCGAGGGATTATTTTAATCTTATCCAACGGGGAAAAAATTATTCTCAATCGCCGGTTACTGGAATCTATCAGTAACGGAAAAAGGGAAGAAAAAATCCTAGCAATGATTGCCGAAAAGTTAAACTTAACTCAAGAAGACCTGTTAATCTAAGTAAATGCGCTCAAATTCTAGTTATTTAAAGTCTCTTTTTTTCAGTTTCCTATTGGTGACTGTGTTAGTTTATGTATTACGCGGCATGGGAATATTATCCTTTTTACCTGGAGGATTAATTTTGTTATTAATTCTCTCTTCCGTGGTGACGGGAATCCTCTACGGAATCGATAAAACCCGCCGTTTTTAGGAAAATATTGGCTCTTCCTTTCAGACAGAAACGAGAGAGCTGCATCTCATTTTTGTAAATCTACTAAGTTGGGATTTTTAGGGGGAAACTCTCTGCTAAAGTCGGGCGTTACTTTCGATTTTTTCCCTCAATATACCTCTTGCATAAATCCGAAAACAAACGATAGAAACAATAATGGGAGGGACTTTCAGTTAATTATTTATTAGTAGTTGATAATCTTCAAAAATGTTGTTGTACAAGGATCGACTTAAGACTTTTGCAAGAGGTCTAATCTAAGCTTTTGGGGGGTAGAACCTCCCCCCCCGTTGGGGACGCGGCGCGGTCACTGAGCTTTTACATTGAGCTTTTACATTAGACCTCGACCTAATATTATCTTAAGACCAAAAGTCTTTCTAGCTAAAGAATCTAACCAAATAAAAATGATTTTAATTGCCTCATATTTTTTCAGTGAAATTGAATTAGCAACGATAGATATACATCCTAGCCATCGAACTATTTAGTTAGTACATAAGCTAAAAGCAAGCTGTGATTGGGTTATAATTTTTGGAGAGGTCTATTAAATGGAGTAGAAAACTGAAAAATAAAGGTAATGCTGTCAATGTAACTTAAATGCGTAAAAGCTTATCATGATCAAGATTATCTCATCAGCGATCGCGTGGAGAATGATCGATCAATTACGATCAATGAAAAACACTATGGGGTAGAAGTGAGGGGAAGAGTATTTGAGCATCTGTCTCCTCAAGAAATGAAACGAGAGGATTGGCTGAAAGATTTTCATTGCCAAAGTGAAGAGTTTATAAGCTACAATGTCGAGGTTATAGCTCGTCTAGTAATTCTGGTGAAACCGTCTATTTGTGATAGCATAGAGTTAGACTTCGACCATTTGGGAGAGGCAAACTATGATAGATTATAATTTAGACGCGGCGCATAGCATTCTCTGTATGCGACCTACATCTGCACTTGCGGCAGAAGATTTTGTCAAGATTGCGGAGGCAGTGGATCCCCACATTGAAGCCACTGGTGGCCTTGCTGGCGTGATCATTGAAGTTCCCGAGTTCACTGGTTGGGATAGTTTTGGTGCCTTGGTCGCCCATTTCCGGCTGATACGCGACCATCACAAGTACGTCAGTAAAGTTGCAGTGGTGACTGATTCCACTCTGGTTAAACTGATCGAAAGTCTGGCTTCCCACTTTGTCTCAGCTGAAGTTAGGCAGTTCCCTTGGGGGGAAACCGAGGTAGCGACCCAATGGATCTTGGGCGGTTCCTGATTCCCTTGCAGTACATTGACATCTCCAGCAATTAACCTCAATCTAGCCTGAATTTTGGAGATGTCTAATAAGTAGTCGTGCAAAATTAATTTCCTAGTCGAGACAGGAGACTCCGAGACGGGAGACGGGAGACAGCTATTAGGGATCGGATTTGAGTTTTCAGTTCACTGTTTCCTCACACCAGAAGTCTGACGGAGTAGTGGCTTAGATGTGTAATTAATTTTGCTTAGGTACTTACCAAATCGGTTTTTAATAGTATGATTGACTGCCAAGTTATGAATTGTTTTTCGCTGCTCCCTGCTCTTCTATGCCTTTTAACAGGATTTAGCCATAATCGGTGGAGTTGTTAGGTTTCCTTCCGAGGGACTAACCTACGAAACTCACCCCATCACCGGCCAATTGATTTTTTTAGAAAACCCTAATCAAAAAATCTCCCCGTAATAAGGGAGATTTTAGCCAATATCTAGAGTTATTCCCCGACAAATTACACTAATTTCAGATCGGGATAATTGGCGAGAATGTCATCTTGACTGAGAATATCACCCTCGCTTTGGGGGGTCCAAATCACTTCTACTGCTAAAAGTCGATCGCCTCCCATACTACCAATTTGTTGCAGGGCCTGTTTCAAGTCTTGGGAGTCATTAATTTTCGGTAGAGAAAATTTACCAACAATGCCGGCTAAAATAGTCACCAAAATATAGCCTTCCGGTGCGCTTTTAGCTAATTCCCCAGCCGATTCGGGTAAAATATTTTCTTGAGAACCTTGACGCAGTTGATTATTGTAATTAGTTAAGGTTTCCGCCGTTAGTTTACCGCGTTCGTTAAGAGACCACTGATTAAACTTCGCTTCTGCACTGCTGAGGCTGGTTTGTTGGCAATCGACGTTACCATAAACCCAGTATTCTGGATGACGTAACAGGGCGAGGGCCGATTCTTGTAAGACTTCGACTCGTCCCTCGGAGGTGCTAGTATCGACAGTTAGGGCGATTTGATTTAATTCTTGTTGCAGATAACGGGCATTAGCCAACAAACCCACCTGTACTTTAGCCACGGAGACGGTTTCATAACCGGATTCTATCGTCATACCATTCTCATCACTGCCTCCACCATTACGGAAAGCATTAACGAGGAAATTGGCAATAGCAAAAAAGATTAACAGAGATATTAAGCCACCGCCACCACCACCCCAAAAGAAGGGTAAGAGGAAGGGAAAACCAATACCGCCACCGTAACCGGGGGAACTGTAACCACCACCTCTAGAAGGGCTAATACTGCGACTAGGGGCGCGAAAACTACCGCCACCCATTCTACCCCCCGATGCCGCTAAAGCACTGGGAATAGAACCGAAAATCAGCGTTGTCACTAATCCTAGAACTAATAACGGCTTGGCAAGCGATCGAACTTTAGTTAAAATTTTGTCAATCATAAGAACACCGAAGCAACCCTTTATTTACTAGCATAACGAGTTTCTCGCTCAGAGATAGACAAATCCCGAATAGGGATAACCGAATCAGTTATCAGTGATCAGTTATCAGTTAGAAGGTGTTGGGTATTGAGATTTTAGGGTTTTGGGGTTTTGGGGTTTTTTAGTTGAATTCCCCCATTTCCCCATTCCCCCATTCCCCCATTCCCCCATTCCCCCATTCCCCCATTCCCCCATTCCCCCAAATTTATGACTTGGAATTTCTCCCCTCCCACGGATTCGGACTTAGGCGATCGCGAAGTACCCTTAGAAAATCATCATCTCTGGGGTAAAAGGATTGCTTTACTGGTGACAGGAGGGATTGCGGCCATGAAAGCGCCGCTAATTGCCCGATCTTTGCGGAAATTCGGGGCCACAGTCGTGGCTTTTGTCTCGGAAGAAGCTTTAAGATACGTCACTAAGGAAGCTTTGGAATGGAGTACGCTTAATCCCGTAGTTAGTCAATTAACGGCAAAAGCAGAACATTTAAGCGATCAATGTCCCTTTGATCTTTATTTAGTCGCCCCTGCTACCTATAACACGATTAATAAGTTTCGTTACGGAATCGCTGACGGAGTGATCACTTCATGCTTGGCCTCGGCCTTGGGACGACTGGAAAAGGGAAAAACTAAAATTCTGCTCGTCCCCACCATGCACGGCAGTTTACATAATGCTATTCTGAGCGAATCTTTGCAAACTCTCGATCGCTTGGGAGTCCAGATTATGTCACCCCGGGATGATTACGGTAAGCACAATCTCCCCGGGGAAAAAGAGATTACCGTGGCAGCCTGTGGGATTCTCAGTAATTCTGTCCTGAAAAATAGGCCGATTTTAGTCACCGGTGGACCCACACCCGTGATTATCGATAATATTCGTCGTTTAACCAATCGTTTTACTGGACAATTAGGGGCCGCTATTGCAGAAGAATTATACCTGCGCGGGGCCAAGGTGCAGTTAATCCACGGACGGGGCAGCTATACACCCCCCGCTTATTTACCCCACGAAATTATTGAAACTTATGACGAGTATCTAGGGAAGGTTATGGGAGAATTAGAGAGTAAAGATTATAAATTTGGGATTTTTTCGGCGGCAGTGGCAGATTATCGCTTAGAAAGCCCTTTTTCTGGTAAGATTCCCAGTGGAGGGCAGTTAAATCTTAATTTTGTGCCGACGGAAAAAGTGATTGACAAGGTGAGAGAAACATTTCCCGATTTAGAGATGGTGACTTTCAAGTATCAGGAGGGAGTCAGTCAGGAAGAGTTACTGGAAATCGCCCGTAAACGCCTAGAAAAGGGCTATCAGGCGGTCATTGCTAATAGGGGTGAGGAAAAGGGCGATCAAGGGGAACAGGTGGCTTATTTGGTCACAAAAGCGGCACTGGGAAAATTTATCGGTAAAAAAGCGATCGCTATTGGCATCGCCGAATATTTAGAAGAGCGAGCCAAAAATGTTACAATCGAAAAAATTTAATATTTTTTAATATTAATTTGCAAAAATTTAGGGTAACACAGTCATGGGTAACATCAACTTCGTCAAAGAGAATAAGATCGTGGTGGCGGCAGATGGAGCGAATTTACGAGAGAAAGCAGTCCAGAATGGCGTTGATATCTACACTTTTAGCGGTAAATTGATGAATTGTGGCGGTTACGGTCAGTGCGGTACTTGTATAGTGGCAATTGTCGAGGGAATGGAAAATCTCTCGGCTAAAACCGACTTTGAACAGCGCTGTCTGAAGAAAAAACCCGAAAATTATCGTTTAGCCTGTCAAACCATGGTTAATGGCCCGATCAGCGTCCAAACTAAACCAAAATAGCACTTATCGGTTTTTTAGCTGCGGCCCGATCGGTGATCACCGATCACCGATCACTGATACAAACTAACTAGGAACAATATTTAAGAAAGCATCGAAGTCTTTTAATGCTTCTTGGAACTGATTAGCAGCGAGACTAGCATCTTTTTCTTTGGCTGCTGCATCGATACGTTCAAAGTGAACGAAAAGATTTTTCGCTAACTGCTTGGCCTTTTCTTGGTCTTTGGGCAGTAAATTACGGGATAATCCTACCATTTCCTGACGCAATTGCCCCAAAGGGCCGTGGATATAGGTGCGAGTATCTACCCAATTTTTGTCAGCGATGAGGTCTTGCAAAACGCTCATTTTTTCGCGAAATCCTTCTATGGGTTGGATGTAAACCTGTAACTGTTGGATTTTTTGCGGACTGTAAACGTTGGGGATAGTTGCTTGGGGACCACTGCAACTAACCAGCAGGGTAGTAACTAGGACTAAAACTAGGGAAATAATCGAGCGAAGACGTGGCATTGGTTTATATGTACTATTTAACAAACTATTGACGTTCTCTCCCTTAACCAGTCAAGGTATCGGGACGATTTTTACTTTATCAGGTTGTGGGATTCCCAAATCAGATTTTACTCCCAACGGCCTTGACAGTAACTCGGTGCTATTGGACGATAATCAGCAATTTTGCCTCTGATCCCCCCTTAATCCCCCCTTGATAAGGGGGGTGTCTGATAATTTTTAACACCTACCTACTTATTAACTAGAGCTTATCAAATTGTCTCATAAAAGCTCGATCGATCCGATCTTTCCATAACCATAATAACGGTGATTGCCAGCCAAAACCGCCCCAAGATGCGATCGCTTTTTGGTCTCCTGTCCCAATTAAACTCAGATAATTTTTCTGGGGAAAATAGGGTTTTAGGGGCTGATTTTGCAGAATTCTTGCTAAATTATCGAACAGTGGTTTTCCTTGTCGGACGGCAAAAACTCCCGCTTTCGGACGGGGATAATCTGGAATCGTGGCAATATCTCCCACGGCAAAAATATGGGGATGGGAAAGAGATTGCAGATAATTATTCACTAAAATAAACCCTTTTTCATCTGTCAGTAATCCTGACGCTTTAATCCAACTAGGGGCCGAGGCAGCCGTTACCCAAATTGTATAATCCATCGGTAAAACTAACCCCGATGAACAGATAATCTGGTCTGCTTGCACTGCCGTCACATCCGTTGATAAATATAATCTAATTCCCCTTTGTTTAAAAATATTCTCCAAACGTTGACCGACCCAATTATTATGGGCTGATAGGAGTTTTTTTCCTCGATGAATTAGAGATAAATTCAAATTACTGCTAGAGTTGAGAATTTTGGCCAAACGGGACTGCATATTTAAAGCTAATTCAACTCCGCCTGCACCACCACCAACAATGACGATATTTAGAGTATTATTAGGGTTACTAACCGCTTTTTTGAGTATTTCTTGCCATCCTTCCCGAAAAATCGGCACGGGTTTGGCGGGGATAGCGTACTCTTTAGCACCGATAACATTATCCACTGCCGGGATGCTGCCGATATCGATCGAGAGATAATCAAAGGGAATCGGTGAAGAATTATGACAAATTACTTGACATTTTTCCGTATCTATAAAATTAGCCTTGTCTAAACAGAATTGCGCTTGAGAATACCTAGCTAGAGAAGGTAAATCGATATGAGTCTCGGCAAAATCATAAAAACCGGCGATGTGGCCGGGTAACATTCCCGAATAGGGGGTATGGGTGACATCGCTAATTAAAGTTAATTGAACGTTTTTTAGGGGTGATTGCCCCCAAAGACGAAGGGCGATCGCATGACTATGGCCACCACCGATAAAAACTAGGCGCTTGACTAAATCCATAAAAAAAGGGGATTGCTGCCGGAAAAGTTAAATTCTAATGAATATATCTTCTGACACAGAAATTCTGTTGCAAAATCGAGGGTAGATAGACAAAAACTCAAGGCATCGAGGCCAGGAACTTGTAACCAATGACAGTCAATTGGGATTTTGATCTTTTCGGACTCGATATTCTTAAGTAAATTCTATCTATTATCTTCGCTTCCCAATAGAGAGAAGTCTATGCAAGAAGTTTATATCGTGGCCGCTGTCCGGACTCCAATTGGTCGTTTTGGTGGGGGATTAATCGGATTATCCCCGGCCGATTTAGGGGCAACAGTGATGAAATCTGCCCTAGAAATCGCTAATTTGCCCCCAGAAGCCCTAGATTTGTACATTTTCGGCAATGTTTTGGGATCGGGCCATGGTCAGTTAATTCCCCGGCAAGCGGCGATTAAAGCGGGAATTCCCGTAAGCGTGGACGGATATCGGGTGGATATGGTTTGTTCTTCGGGAATGATTGCCGTTAGTAACGCTGCCACCTCAATTCGCGCCGGAGAAGCGGATATCGTCCTCGCCGGTGGCATCGAATCCATGTCCCAAACCGGCTTTTTTCTCTCCCATCGGGCCCGGTGGGGTTATAAATTCCTTATGGGTGCGCCGGAACAATTAACCGACCTATTACTACACGATGGCTTAACCGATGCTACCACGACTGAGGGCATGGGTTCCCAAGTTGATCGCCTCTGTCTTGATCGCGGTGTCTCTCGGCAAGCATTAGATGAAATTGCCGCTTTATCCCACCAAAGAGCGGCCACAGCCACAGAAAAAGGCTGGTTTAATGGCGAAATCGTGCCAATTGAGCTTAAATCTAAGAAAGGTTCCACAATTCTTGATCAAGATGAGGGTATTCGTTCCGATAGTACCCCGGAAGGTTTAGGAAAACTGCGGCCAGCTTTTAATCCGTCGGGAGTTTTAACCGCAGGGAATAGTAGTCAGATTTCCGATGGGGCCGCCGCTATCCTTTTAGCCAGTCAAAAAGCTGTGGATCAGTACGGTTTAAAACCAATTGCCAGAATCCTTGGCGGTGCTGTGGGTGCTGGCAAAACCGATCGCTTCCCAGAATTTCCCGTCCTCGCGGTGAAAAAATTACTGGCATCTCTCAATAAAACGATCGAAGATTTCGATTTAGTGGAAAATAACGAAGCTTTTGCCTTAAATAATCTGCTTTTTGAGATGGATCTGGGGTTAGCTAGGGAAAAACAAAACGTTCACGGTGGTGCGATCGCATTGGGTCATCCCATCGGTGCTTCCGGTGCGCGGATTCTGGTGACGTTAATTAACGCGTTGAAAGTACAGGATAAAACCCTCGGTATGGCGGCCATCTGTCATGGGACCGGTGGCGGAACAGCGATCGCAATTGAAAGAGTTTAGGAGGAAAAAGCTATGGTATCTCTCGGACTAGAGGAAAAAGTTATCGTCGTGACGGGCGGAAATCGAGGCATTGGGGCGGCTATTGTCTCTCTTTTGATAGATTTGGGGGCCAAGGTGGCTTACACGGATTTAGTCGCCGATAATCCCCAGGGTTTAGGCATTGTCGCCGACGTGACTAAGTTGGAATCCATGGAAGCGGCAGCTCAACAAATTGAAGCGGAATTGGGGCCGGTTTACGGTATCGTCGCTAACGCGGGGATTACCAGAGATAACTTTTTCCCTAAATTAACGCCGCTAGATTGGGATTTAGTGATTAATGTCAACCTAAAAGGGGTTAATCACACGATTAAGCCGTTTATTGAGGGAATGTACGAACGACAAGCGGGATCGATCGTTTGTATTAGTTCTATTTCCGGTGATCGCGGTAATGCCGGCCAAACTAATTACGCGGCTACAAAAGCGGCAGTTATCGGTTTAGTCAAATCCTTAGCGCGAGAAGCTGCCCGTTATAATATTCGCGCCAATGCGATCGCACCGGGGTTTATTAACACGGAAATGACTTTAGCAATTCCCGATAAAGTTCGCGATAAAATCACCGCCGAAATTCCCTGTCGTCGCTTCGGTGAACCCGCAGATATCGCCTGGGCAACTGCCTATTTACTCTCTCCTGTTGCCAGCAGTTATGTCTCTGGAGAAGTCCTCAGAGTTAATGGGGCCCATCACACCTAATCAGTTATCAGTTATCAGTTATCAGTGGGTAAGTTATCAGTTATCTAATTCAAAGATGGAAAATGTGTTTGTTATCGAAAAAATCGGTTCTAAAACCTCGCCTTAAGGCGAAAAGTTTTTGGAGCGGGGCATAAATCCCCATTACAAAAACGGCCTCCTGCTCCTTGCCTCCGTTATTTAGCGCCCGTTTAGCTAGTAAACAGGAGAGAAAAAATTATGAATCAGGAGTCTGAAGAAACGGTTAATGACGAGATGCGAACTGAATATGACTTTTCTGATGGTATTCGTGGCAAATATTATCAAGCTTATCGACAGGCTAGTAATGTGATAATTCTCGATCCCGATGTGGCGGAAATTTTTCAAGATTCAGCCTCAGTCAATGAAGCGTTAAGATTACTAGCAAAAATTGCCAAGTCTGGAAAAATATGACTTATCAGTTATCAGTTATCGGGTGTAGAGTGGGTTAGTAAACTAGCGAAATCAGCGTTAAAGGAAAAGGGCAAAAATAATGGATAAACCGACACAAGCTTGGAGTGAGATGGCCACCGATTACGTCAATCTTTGGACAGAAACCGGGGCAAAAATGTGGTCAAGTTGGTTTGATATGATGGGAGCGATACCGACTCCTATGGGCAATATTAAACCAGAATTACAAGAGGCAACCCAGCGCTATTTTGATAATCGGGATTTATTGATCAAATTCCTAAAATTATCGATGGAAGCTTGGGAAAGTATCTTCCCGAAAATGCAAACAGGAGAAGACTGGCAAACAATTTTAGATAATTATACCCAACAGATGCGCGGTCAACTGAATAGTTTTACTACTACCACTTCCCAAAGTAGTCAAGATGTCAGTCAACTATGGACAATTTACCTGCAACAATTACAAAGTCTCAATCATTTATGGTTCGATCCTTTCGTCCTGTCAAATGACACAATAACCAAAGCTTGGTTAGGTAACACTTCTTCCTTGATCGAACTCAATAATATCTATTGGCAGAAGTTTTATGATGAGACTTTTGGCCAATGGTTACAGATGCCTTTATTGGGATTGCCACGAGAATTTAACCGCAAATTACTCGATAGTTTTGAAACTTGGCGCGTTCTTTATCAAGCTAGTATTAACTATCAAATTGTGCTGGCTGATATTCAAGTTAAATCCTTTGAAGCTTTAACTAAAAAATTAGTTTTCTTAGCAGAAAAAGGTCAACCTGTCAAGGATTGGCGAGAATTTCAAGATGTGTGGAGTGTCGTCGCTGATGATATTTTTGAAAAGGCTTTTTGTCAACCAGAAAACCTAAAAGTAAGGGGAAAATTTATTAATTCCCTCAATGATTATCGCCTCAAACAGCAGGATTTAATGGAAATTTACCTGCGCTCAATGAATCTGCCTACCCGCAGCGAAGTCGATGAAATTCATCGGACTATCTATGAATTACGCAAAGAGGTAAAAAGTCTCAAAAAAGCTTTAGGAGAAAAAAAAGAAACAGAAAGTAACAATTAGTTAATTGTGCTTGACAATCAGTTATCAGTTATCAGTTATCGGATTGCAGTTTTCAGTATATAGTGTTAGGTGAAAACTTCGGAACTTTCTTTTCACTGATTACTGTTTACTGTTCACTGCTCACTGAAAAATCCCCACTTCCACACTTTTCTAGGAGAATTAAATTATGTGGCCATTTTTGACGCAAGTAAAACTGGAAGATTTTACCCAAGATTATCTAGAATTAACTCAGAAAAATCTCAAAGGTTTAGACAATCTCAAACGAGTTAAAGAAGAAGATATTGAGTGTGGAGTCTCGGAAAAAGAAGCAGTTTATCGGGAAGATAAAATCATTCTCTACCACTTTAAACCCGTGGTCGAAAAACCCTTCGAGATTCCCTTGTTGATGGTTTATGCTTTGGTCAATCGTCCCTACATGGTAGATTTACAGGAAGGGCGTTCTTTAGTAGCAAATCTGCTGAAATTAGGCTTAGATATCTACTTAATTGATTGGGGATATCCCACCAGAAGCGATCGCTGGTTAACCCTTGATGATTATATCAATGGTTATGTGGATAATTGCGTCGATTTTATTCGTCAAAGTCACCATCTCGACAAAATTAATCTGTTAGGAATCTGTCAGGGGGGAACCTTTAGTTTATGCTATAGTTCCCTCTATCCCGATAAGGTAAAAAATCTGGTGACAATGGTGACACCGGTGGACTTTTATCAAACCGAGACCCTCTTAAATATGCGCGGGGGGTGTTCCTTGGGAGCCGAAGCATTAGACATCGATTTAATGGTAGATACTATGGGCAATATCCCGGGAGATTTTCTCAACTTAGAGTTTCTGGAATTGAAACCTTTGCAGTTAGGTTATCAGAAATACCTCGATTTTCCTGACATCATGGAAGACGAATCAAAATTAGTTAATTTTCTGCGTATGGAAAAATGGATTTTTGATAGTCCCGACCAAGCAGGAGAATCCTACCGACAGTTTCTCAAGGATTTCTATCAGCAAAATAAACTGATTAAAGGGGAAGTGATGTTAGGAGATAAACGGGTAGATTTACACAATCTGACTATGCCAATTCTCAATCTTTATGCGGATAAAGATCACCTTGTACCTCCCGCTTCTTCCCTCGCTTTAGGGAATTATATCGGTACTTCTGACTATACCGCTTGTGCTTTCCCCGTCGGACATATCGGAATGTATGTCAGTGGCAAAGTGCAACGGGATTTACCCCCCGCTATTAGCGATTGGTTGAAAGCAAGAGCTTAACAATCCTCGCACCTATCCCCTTTTGCCAGTTTGGGAGAGGGGTTTAGCAGTTTTCTTCTCTACGGGTGTAACACAATAAGTACCTAGGCAAAATTAATTACATACTCGCCTCCAAAATTGTCCAGCACTTTTTTAACGTAAGCGAGGAGGCTCTTTCGGTCTTTATAGGCGCTAAATTCAATCCATTCATATTTTAAAAATCTCCATAATATTTC
>NZ_JAPZSS010000307.1:0-2320 GCF_027532015.1 Microcystis sp. LE19-131.1A
TAATACAGTGAGTTCTTTTCTTCTTCCGTGAATTCTAGGTTAATCATGTTTTTAATGAGTGCTTTGCTTCTAATTATGACTCTTAAACTATACTATTGTCCTTGAGTAAAAAATGCAAGTTGCAGCCGTGCAAAGTATATATAAAAATGGTCAATTAATCCAAAGTAAACAATTAAGCCTTCGGCTCTTCTGGTTTATGTGTGGAAACGAAGCCTATACTGATAGTTTCTTCGGCAAAATAGTCGTAAAAGTCCTTCTCAGTCAACATTTCACGATTCCATAAGCAAAAATTATCACACAAAGTCGAGAAGAGCCAGCCTTCCAGACAACCTGAACCGAACCTTAAACTATATAGGTAAGAGTAACTGGGTTAATGATGGTTACTTTGAAGGTCAAATGACGGAAGTGAGGGTGTGGAACATTGCCCGACCAGAATCAGAAATCAAAGAAAATATGTCCCAGCGATTAAAGGGAAATGAAACCGGATTAGTGGGATATTGGCCCCTCAATGAAGGTTCAGAAAATATCGCCAAAGATAAGACAAGTAATGGCAATAATGGCACAATTAATGGTGCTACTTGGGGAAAATCTGAATTACCCATAACTGGCACGAAGGAGTCTGAAATAGGGAAAAAACCTGATGTGATCACTGGGGGTAATTCTCCCAGTAAATACGGAATTGCAGATACAAGAACTAATTATTATCTTGTAGATACCAACAAACCCATTAATGGCAATGGTGAAATAACTGGGTGGAATATTTGGGCAGAAAACACATCACCTGTACAACTGATAACTTATAGGAAGGAAGCAAATACCTGGTCAGTTGTGGGAAAAAGCGAGGTAAAAACTCCTGTGATTGGTTTAAACGAATTTTCCCTTACTACACCGATTAAAGTCAACCAAGGTGACTTTGTGGGAATATATTATCCCCAAGCAGGTTCTATCAGTTATGATAAGAATACTGCTCCTCTTGGTAACTTAAGCGGAAAAGTTTTGTTTACCTCATCCGGTGCTACTGCTACAGCATTTTCCGATTCAGTTGATCGTATTTATTCCTTAAGTGTCAAGGGAAATGTTGGAGAAATTCCTATAAAGATTGAAAAGACAGAAACAGCTAACTATGGAGTAATTGGTGTTGGGACAAATAATCTCCTGTGTAGCCGAGATACTTTAACCAGTGACTGGAAAGAGATACCTAATAGTGGTGCGGTCATTGGTGCTATCGTTATGCCAGATGGCAAAATAGTCGGCGTTGGAACCAATAAAAGCCTCTACACCCGAGATAGCTTGATCAGTGACTGGAAGGAAGTACCTAATAGCGGTGCGGTTATTAGTGTCACCGTCATGCCGGATGGGGAGTTAGTTGGAGTTGGGGCGAATAATCGCCTCTATAGCCGAGATAGCTTGACCAGTGACTGGAAGGAGATCCCGAATAGTGGTTCAGTTATAGCAGTGACTTGTTCAGTTCCACCCAAATTTACAACCCCTGAACCAGTTCCTAGCGACAATACGGATCAAGTATCTAAACCGATAAAATTAGGTCCGACAGGTGGTTCAATCTCAGGCACAGATTTTCAAATTCTTCCTAAAGATACTGCTCCACAATCACAATTGAAAAAGGTATTCGTTAATGCAGGTTGAGCAATTGACGCACTTCAGGTTGAATACGAAAATCCCGCTTCTATTCCGGGAGAAACCTATCTTTCAGACCTAGTTGGTGGTCGCGGCGGTACAAAAGGAGAATTTTCCATACCAGCAGGGGATTATCTCACGAAAATAAGCGGCACTTGGGGAATGTCAGCACCAGGACGTCTCAAGCAAGAAATTGTCACCATCCAATTTGAAACCAAAAAGGGAGTTAAATCACCCGTTTTTGGGGGAAAGCATGGAAAACAAGAAGTTGACCCTTTCGTCTTAGAAGCGCCAGAAGGTCAGGAGATTATCGGCTTCTTTGGCTCTTATGGGGGAGGGCAAAATTTGTTAGTACGTTTGGGGATTTATTGCCAAACTGTTACAACTTTGGCAAAACTGGAACCATCTAATCCTCAAACTCCATCAAACAATGAAGAAGTTACTCCCAAGGAACAATCATCTAGTATCAAACCCGAAACATTGACCCCATCGGAACCATCTAATCCTCAAACTCCATCAAACAATGAAGAAGTTACTCCCAAGGGACTCTTTTGGATTTGGTGGGTAAAATGTATTCTAAGATACAGTCCTGCTGGCGAGCGAGTGGAAGGAACCACAAAGACACAAAGGACACAAAGATTGATCGATCCTGTGTAAGTTAAACTTATCACACAGAACCTAGAAG
>NZ_JAPZSS010000115.1:0-20055 GCF_027532015.1 Microcystis sp. LE19-131.1A
CTGAAATGGGGCGAAAGTCTGTGGACTCTGTGTAAGACAGTACATGGTTTTTTAACTGTGGTATGCGACGGTGGTGGAAGCAGAAACTTAAATCGTGAGGTTTAGGAATCGCCGCACTTTTAGGGCGGCGAGGATGTCAACGTTGAAGTTCTTTCCCTCCCACCCCCGTTGATGCTTTTTACTACTCCCCTTCCTCTTAGTTGTAAAATACCTACACCTGTCAGTCCCTATTGACCATCTCCTAAATCCTGAGAAGATTACCAAACAATGTTAGAATAATTCCCGTACTGTAGGCGCTTGCAGATTCTTGTGGGCGTGGCAGGGCAGGCGAAAAACGATTCCGTTAGGAATTAAACCAAAAAAGTTCCACTGGCAACAGCAGTAGATTTTATCTCACTGGGTTGACCGGTTGGCAGTTCGTCAAATTACGGATCAATACAAAATTATCATTTACAGATCTTTCTTGGTAACTTATGGCACAGCGTACACGCTTAGGTGAAATCCTTCGTCCCCTCAACTCAGAATATGGGAAAGTTTCTCCCGGTTGGGGAACTACCTTGCTGATGGGAGTGTTTATGGCTCTGTTTTTAGTCTTTTTGCTGATTATTTTACAGATCTACAACTCCTCCCTAATTTTAGAAGGATTTAATGTGGATTGGGGTCAGTAAGCAGATTCCAACAATCTTGTCGGCATTTTTGGCCGCAGAATTGTCTCTCGGACTTTAGCAGGTGGGTTATTGCCCACCGCAAGTTTTTTATTAGGAGCAAACACATGAATATTTTTGGGATTGGATTGCCAGAAATGGGGTTAATTCTCTTGATTGCCCTGCTAGTTTTCGGACCGAAGAAATTACCAGAAATCGGTCGCAGTTTAGGCAAAACTATTCGAGGATTTCAAGAAGCATCCAAGGAATTTGAAAGTGAATTTAAGCGAGAGGCCCAGCAGATTGAAGACTCGGTAAAAATCAAAGCTGAATTAGAAGAAAGTCAATCTACTAGGGATCAAACTCGTTCCAGTTGACAACTTTGTAGAGATGTAGAGTAGGTCAAATTCGAGGCTATCCGCTAGATTAACATCGAGAATGACCAAATCGAGATTAAATTGGCAGTTTTACCATAGACCTCTTGTAAAAATCAAAAATTGTTGTTAGGGTCAGGAGTCGGTCGTCAGGAGTCGGTCGTCAGGAGACAGGAGATTATTTTATTTATTCTTCCCACTTCCCCACACCCCGCACCCTACACCCTACACCCCACACCCCACACCCTACCCCCACGAAAAACTTTTTCAGCAGACCCTAAGTAGGCAGAATATATCATTAGTTTGAGAATTCCCAGAAGGCAGGGAAAAAATGACTATTTCCTTGCTATAAGTATTGTAGATGTCAAGAGTGGTAAATGAATGTCTATAGTGGTATCCCCCGAACAAGTCCATCAAATCGTCAACAACCTCCATCACGATCCCTTTGAGGTTTTGGGGGCCCATCCCCTAGAAGAAGAAGGAAAAGTCAATAAATGGGTTGTTAGAGCCTATTTACCGAAAACCACGGCCGCCTGGGTTATTTTACCGTCCCAAAGACAAGAATATCCCATGACGACCGCTTATCACCCCCATTTTTTCGAGTGCGTTATCGATATCGGTGAACTGAACAATTATCAATTACGCATCCACGAGGGAGAACAGGAACGGGTAATCTATGATTCCTATGCCTTCCGTTCTGCCAAACTTAGCGATTTTGATTTACACCTGTTTGGGGAGGGCAACCATCATCGCATTTATGAAAAATTAGGGGCGCATTTAGCCGAAATCGAGGGTATTAAAGGGGTTTATTTTGCCGTTTGGGCTCCTAATGCTCGCAATGTCTCGATTATTGGTGATTTTAATAACTGGGATGGTCGTGATCACCAAATGCGGAAACGTAATAATATGGTCTGGGAATTGTTTATCCCGGAAATCGGTGTTGGCACTAAATATAAATACGAGATCAAAAATTGGGAAGGTCATATTTACGAAAAATCTGATCCCTACGGTTTTGCCCAAGAAGTACGCCCGAAAACCGCCTCGATCGTGGCCAATTTAGATAGCTATACTTGGGATGATAGCGATTGGATGGAAAAACGCCGCCATAGCGATCCTTTAACTCAACCGGTTTCCGTTTACGAATTACACCTCGGTTCTTGGCTGCACGCTTCTAGCGCCGAACCACCCCGTTTACTTTCCGGGGAAGGAGAAGCGGTTCCCGTGTCGGAATGGAACACTGGGGCCCGCTTTTTGAGTTACTACGAGTTAGCCCAAAAACTAATTCCCTACGTTAAAGAATTAGGTTACACCCATATCGAATTATTACCGATCGCCGAGCATCCTTTTGATGGTTCTTGGGGTTATCAAGTGACGGGTTATTTTGCCCCCACCAGTCGCTACGGCAATCCTGAAGATTTTATGTATTTTGTCGATCAATGTCACCAAAATGGCCTTGGTGTGCTAGTGGATTGGGTCCCCGGTCACTTCCCCAAAGATGGCCACGGGTTAGCTTTCTTTGATGGTACTCATCTTTATGAACACGGCGACCCGCGCAAAGGGGAACACAAGGAATGGGGAACCTTAATTTTTAACTACGGTCGCAACGAAGTCAGAAATTTCCTGGTGGCTAATGCCCTATTTTGGTTCGATAAGTACCATATTGACGGTATTCGAGTGGATGCGGTGGCTTCTATGCTCTATCTCGATTATTGTCGTAAAGATGGGGAATGGGTGGCCAACGAGTACGGTGGCCGGGAGAATTTAGAGGCCGCCGAATTCCTGCGTCAAGTCAATCATGTAATTTTTAGCTATTTCCCCGGAATTCTGTCAATTGCCGAAGAATCCACCGCTTGGCCGATGGTGTCCTGGCCCACCTATATGGGCGGTTTAGGCTTTAATTTGAAGTGGAATATGGGCTGGATGCACGATATGCTCGATTATTTCGGCATGGATCCCTGGTTCCGTCAATTCCATCAAAATAATGTCACTTTTAGTATGTGGTATAACCACAGCGAGAATTATATGCTGGCTTTGTCCCACGATGAAGTGGTTCACGGCAAAAGTAATATGATTGGCAAAATGCCGGGGGATGAGTGGCAAAAATTCGCCAATGTCCGGGCATTATTTAGTTATATGTTTACCCACCCCGGCAAGAAAACCATGTTTATGAGCATGGAATTTGGCCAGTGGAGTGAGTGGAATGTTTGGGGTGATTTGGAGTGGGGTCTTTTGCAGCATCAACCCCATCAACAGCTAAAACGCTTTTTCTCAGATTTGAACGCCACCTATAAGAGTGAACCTGCTTTATATACCCAGGATTTTGGTCAGGATGGCTTTGAGTGGATCGACTGTAGTGATAATAGTCATAGCGTCGTTTCTTTCCTGCGCTGGAGCAAAAATTGGCAGGAGTTTCTGGTGGTGGTCTGTAATTTTACTCCCCAACCCCACAGCCATTATCGCGTTGGTGTACCCCATCCCGGTTTTTATCAGGAAATCTTTAACAGCGATGCGGGTAAATATGGCGGTAGTAATATGGGCAACCTTGGCGGTAAATGGTCGGAGGAATGGTCCTATCATAGCCGTCCCTACTCGATCGATCTCTGTTTACCACCTTTAGGGGTTTTAGTTCTCAAAATCGGTCCTCATGCTTCTGGGGAATAGGTAAGCTTTTTTCAGTGATCAGTAAACAGTAATCAGTGAACTGAAAACTAACATCTGATAACTGATAACTGAGCTGCCATTACTGTCGAGATGGCTAATACTAAATCCGTTGAGTAACGCACAGAAAACGGGTTTCTCGGAGAAACCCGTTTTCTACTCATGTAATAGGCAAAAGGATCAATAGATAATCAGTCTTTAATAACAGGATTTAGTCTGAACAGGTACAGACAAGAAAGTGCAGAAAGTGGGCATTTTCCTCTGGCGAGCATTGGAACCATAAACAAGCAAAAGTATCTGTATATTTAGTTACTAAATAAGACAGATTTGCCCTAGATGCGGCCTAGGGAAAAGCCGGTCAAAAACTAACCCATCAGGATCACCGTATCGATGACGTGGATCACACCATTATCTGCCTCGATATTACCCGCGACCACCGTGGCATTTTTCACCTCAAAACCTTCGCTACAATCGACGGGAATCGGTGAACCCTCTAGAGAAGTCACTACAGCCAATTTTGCCAAATCTTCCTGCATATATTTGCCCGCAGCGACGTGATAGGTGAGAATTCGGGTTAATTGGGGGATATTCTGCACTAGGGTTGTAATCGTCCCGGGGGGCAATTTGGCAAAAGCTTCGTCGGTGGGGGCAAAAACCGTGAAGGGGCCAGGACTTTTTAGGGCATCCACAAGATTAGCCGCTTGTACCGCCGTCACTAGAGTTTTAAAATTATCGGCACTGACCGCAATATCGACAATATCTGCCATAAACTTAACTCAATCCCTTAAAAAAATTATCTATTTCAGATTTTAAACTCAATCTTGTGGCTCTTCTCGACTTTGTGTGATAATTTTTGCTTATGGAATCGTGAAATGTTGACGGAGAAAGACTTTTACGACTATTTTGCCGAAGAAACTATCAGTATAGGCTTCGTTTCCACACAGAAACCGGAAGAGCCATCTTGTCCCAAAGATCACTTTACTAAATTGTGTGTCAAAAGTTGGTAAAGTAGCCTAGTCTCATAAAATAGCAACCGACATAGGCTATCCTTACCTAATGCCTTAAAACTGGGTAACTCTTGGGTGACTTTGATTTTTTTCCCGGTTTTTTCGTTGCGAGTAAAATAGGTGTGTTTTCTGGGATTTAGCCAAGAGTTCTTAAGTTTAGCCATAGTCTCAGTTTTAGCGGGTTTATTCGGGCAAATAGTCACCATTGCCTGCTGTCCTTTAGTCAAATCTTTCTTAACATTTCAAACCCTTGTAGCACAAGGCTTTTAAGACTCGGTTAACAATTTGTAATATTCCTTGTTGACACCCTTACAAAACAAAGAAAAAACTGAAATCAAGTCAGGATCAGGGTTGGAGTGCTTACTGAAAAAATTGTTAAGAAAGATGCCTATAAGGGATAGGAGGGTGTCTGATAATTTTTAACGCCTACCTACTTAACTAGGGTTTATAACTGGGAAAATCGATATAACCTTCCTTGTCAAAAGAATACCAATCCTTCATCTCAGCATCGGGATTAAGAGGCCAATTATTGGCGAATCTTTCCACCAAATCGGGATTACTGATATAGGGGCGACCGAAAGCAATTAAATCCGCATCTCCTAACTGAATAGCGGCTTCAGCAGTTTCTTTTGTATAACCGCAATTGCCGATTAAAGCACTATTAAAAACAGCCCGAAACTCGGATAAAAGCATCGGTTTACCCTTTTCATGAAAACCAAAAGCCAAGCCATCTAGCAGATGCAAATAAGCTAAATTGTACTCATTTAATCTTTGGGCAACATAGAGAAAAGTTTCTCGAAAATCCTCGGAACCCATGTCATTATAAACCCCATTGGGAGACAGACGCACCCCCACCCGATGACTGGGAAAAACAGTTAAAATTGCCTCGACTATTTCCTGTAAAAAACGATAGCGATTTGCCAAACTGCCACCGTACTTATCCTGACGCTGATTAGTGGCCGATTGTAGAAAAGTATCGATTAAATAACCATTAGCCCCGTGAATTTCTATGCCATCAAACCCCGCTAATTTTGCCCTCTGAGCGGCTTGACGGTAATCGGCGACAATTGCGGGGATTTCCTCGGTTTCTAAGGCTCTAGGGGTCTCGTAGGGCTGTTTACCTATGGGTGTATGCAACTCCCCCTTAATCTTAATTGCGGAAGGGGCAACTGGTAAAGCCCCATTTTCCTGAAAACTCGGATGAGAAGCGCGACCACAGTGCCACAATTGACAAAAAATTGGTGTTCCTTTTCTTTGGGCGATTTTAGTCACCATTTGCCATGCTTGCGCTTGTTCATCGGTGTAGATACCGGGGGTATTTTGCCAACCGTTAGCTTGGGGAGAAATTACCGTCGCTTCTGTAATCATTAATCCGGCGCTGGCCCTTTGCCGGTAATATTCGGCCATTATCTCATTAGCAAGACGTTTTTCTCCGGCTCGCGCTCGCGTCATGGGAGCAAGCACAAGACGATTTTCTAGGTTTAAATCTCCCAATTTAAATTGACTTAAAAGAGCCAGGGAAGTAGTGAAGGAAGTCATCGAATTTGCCGATAGAGAGTTTAGGTTAATTTTACCGCAATGAGTTAAAACCAGACAATCGCACCCAAGGATGATTGATTTTCTGGCTATCTGCGAGATTGTTCCTCTGCTAAGGGAGGAGAATTAATCGGATCAACTAGCTGAATATAATTAATATTGGTCATAAATCTGACTATAATTACAAGTTATTTAATTTATTCATCATCCAAAATTAAAGAGACAGAAACTATATTTTCTGGTAGTTAAGTCATGATGGTTCGGTATAAAATAGTGTAATTACGCTTATGTTTATCTGACCAGAAATAGTCATTGTCGAGATGTCTAGTAACTGGTGTTTTACCGATCAAATAGACTTCCTAGTGACTGAAACGAAACCCTTACTATTCGGTGCTTGCGAATTTTAAGAGGGTTTTTCAGAATCAGCATTTTTGGCTCTTCGGTTCGTGTTATGCAATGGACGGGAGTTATAAGGGATGGAACCCTTATAGAGAAAGGCATTTAGCAATTTTTGTCAATTGTTTTTTATCTAGAGCGAACTAATCAATTAAGTCTCTTGCCAGATAAGGATTTAGTCGATTTATGCCCCCCTATCGAACCATAACAAGTAACGAAGAGCTGCATTTTTTAGTAAACCTACCCAACAATACCCAAAAGATCCAAACAGCCTCTAGAACGCATTGATAAAAATGGGAAAACACGGGTTTTTAGCAAGCATCGTGCATTCAATTGTGCTAATCTCCAAAAAATAGCTATTTTTTCACAATTTATTTAGAACTAATTTATGAGTAAAAAAAAAGTCTTGATCGACTTGGGCTTTGTGGCTAGTATGTAAAGCATCTAGCTTCTTCATTGGAGACACCTGAATGAAAGCCCTATTACTGTGGCCGCTGATGCCCAACTCCTTTTGGTCCTATCAAGAGACTTTAGATCTAGCCGGTTTAAGATCAACCAATCCGCCTCTGGGTTTAATTACGGTGGCAGCTCTGTTACCATCGGATTGGGAAATCCGGTTTGTTGATCGCAATGTCCGATTAGAAACGGCTTCCGATTGGGAGTGGTGCGATTTGGTCATCATCTCCGCCATGATCATTCAGAAAAAGGACTTTCAAGAATTGATTGCCAAAGGGTTGCAGTTGGGTAAAAAAGTGGCGGTGGGCGGGCCTTACCCCACCTCCTATCCAGAAGTTGCCCAAAAAGCTGGAGCAGATTACCTGATTCTGGATGAAGGAGAACTGACAATCCCGCTGTTCCTGGCAGCCCTGGAGCGGGGTGAACCGAGTGGTGTCTTTAGAGCCAGTGAGAAACCCGATGTCACCATGACACCGATCGCCCGCTATGATCTACTAGATCTGGATGCCTATCTGGCGATTACCGTGCAGTTTTCTCGGGGTTGCCCCTTTCAATGCGAATTTTGTGACATCATCAACCTCTATGGCCGCAAACCGCGCACCAAAACCCCAGAACAAATGTTGGCTGAGTTGGAGACGTTATATCAACTGGGCTGGAGGCGCTACATTTTTGTTGTGGATGACAACTTCATTGGCAATAAGCGGAATGCCAAGGTGTTTCTGCGGGAGTTGATCCCCTGGATGGAGCAACACCAGTATCCCTTTAAACTGATTACGGAAGCTTCCCTTAATCTGGCCGAAGACAGCGAACTGATCGAGCTAATGGTCAAGGCCGGCTTTATGCTGGTGTTTATGGGGATTGAGACACCAGATACCGATAGCTTAATGGGCATTAACAAGGTTCAAAACACCCGCCAATCCCTGATCGAATCCTGTCACAAAATTACCCGCATGGGGCTGCAGATTATGTCTGGCTTCATTATCGGTTTTGACAATGAGAAACCAGGCGCAGGGCAGCGGATCAAAGATTTTATTATGGAGGCAAGTATTCCCCAAGGGCAGTTTAGCCTGCTCCAGGCACTGCAAAATACTGCCCTGTGGAATCGCCTGCAACAGGAAGGTCGTCTGGTGGATGGCATGGGTACTTTCCATCAGGGAGCGATGATGAACTTTGAGCCAACTCGCCCGGTGGAAGAGATTACCGAAGAATACATCGATGCTTTCTGGGAAATCTATGATCCTGTTAACTACCTGAAACGAACCTTCAACCATTTCATGATCATGGGGGGATGGCGCGGCAAATCGAACCGTAAATTAGATGGGCAACAGTGGCAATTGTTCCGCTCCTTGCTCTGGCGGCAGGGGATTGTCCGACCGACGCGCTTCCGTTTCTGGTGGCAACTGGCAGTGATTGCCTGGGTCAAACCCCGTCTGCTAGAAGAGTATCTAGCAACCCTAGGGATAGGTGAGCATTTTTTTGCCTATCGCTATGAAGTAAGAGAACAATTACTAAAACAACTAGCCGATTTGAAGCAACAGAAAGCAAGGGTAGCCCAGCTGGAAAAAACGCTCAAAAGCTAGACAATAGCACCGACGAACAGTCAATGCAGACATTTTGGCGAATTTTTCTTTTGTACAATAGTTTTCCTGAGTTGAGATTCTCCCCCCTTACTTAAAGTAAGGGGGAAAAAAATCAATTGGCACGCTGTTCAACCAACAGTTGATAAGCATGATTAAAATCAGCCGTTGTAATGCGAATATCAGCCGGGTCAGTCATTCCCTGATGGCGATAACGACGAATTGCCATCAGTGCCGCTTGGTTACATAATAACGCTAAATCTGCGCCATTCCAGCCTTCCGTTGCCTCGGCCCAATAGCCTAAATCCACATCCTCTAAAGGACGTTCATCATTATGGACCCCGAGAATTGCTAAACGACTAGAGGCATTGGGTAAATCAACTTTTAACTGTAAATCTAACCGTCCCGCTCGCAATAAGGCTGGATCTAAGGCATCTGGGCGATTAGTGGCTCCAATCACTAAAATCGTTGCCGCCGTTTGCAACCCATCTAACTCCGTGAGGATTTGTCCCACAACCCGGTCACTCACTCCTGAATCTCCACTATAACGACCTCTTGCCGGTGCTAAAGTATCAATTTCATCAATAAAAACCACACAAGGGGCTGCCTGACGAGCTTTGGCAAACAACTCACGCACTGCCTGTTCACTGGCCCCCACCCATTTACTCAAAAGCTCAGGTCCATTAATACTGATAAAATTAGCTCGCGCCTGAGATGCCACCGCTTTGGCCAATAAGGTTTTTCCCGTTCCGGGAGGACCCCAAAGTAAAATACCTTTGGGAGCTTGGGCTTTGGTTTGCGTATATAATTGCGGATGGAGTAATGCCCCTTCCACGGACTCCTGTAGGGTTTGTTTAATCTGTTCAAGTCCGCCAATATTGTCCCAGGCCACATGGGGAGACTCCACTTCCACAGAGCGCAATACCGCCGGTTTAACTTCTTTAAGGGCTTGCAAAAAGTCGGCTTGGACTACCGTCATTGTTTCTGGAATTCGCGAGTCAATCGTAGGAACCTGGCGCCGCAAAGCACTATAGGCCGCTTTCTGGCAAACGGCTTTTAAATCTGACCCGACAAATCCCACCGCGTTATCGGCAATCAGATCTAAGGAAACTGATTCATCTAGGGGCATGGAACGGGTGAGAATTTGCAGGATTTCTAAACGGCCCTTGCGGTCAGGCACCCGAAAGAGGACTTCTCGGTCAAACCGTCCAGGGCGACGGAGGGCAGGGTCAAGATGGTCGGGACGGTTTGTCGCCGCTAGAACAATCACCCCCTGGCTTTGGGCAAAGCCATCCATTAAACCCAACAATTGGGCTACCAGTCTTTTTTCTACTTCCCCTTCAACTTTACTGCGATCGGGTGCCATGCTATCAATTTCGTCAATAAAAACGATACAAGGCGCATTCTTACTGGCTTTCTCAAAAATTCCCCGCAGTTTTTGCTCAGCCTCCCCATAATATTTGCTGATCACCTCTGGTCCGACTAAGGCAATATAGTTAACACCGAGTTCTTCGGCCAAAGCACGGGCAGTCAGGGTTTTGCCGGTTCCAGGGGGGCCGACTAAGAGAACGCCGCGAGTGGGTTCAAGTCCTAACTTGGCCAATAAGTCGGGGCGTTTCAGAGGAATGGCAATTAGTTCCTTGAGTTCTTTGATCACTTCCGTCAAGCCACCAACATCTTTCAGGGAAGCCGTGGTCGGTTTTTCGGGCGGTGTCACACTGTCTTCAACCCCTGAATCGTTGGGGGTATCGCGATTGCGATTAACCTCAAAATCATCCCCACCAGAATTGTTCGGGCGAGAAACTCCCCCTGAACGGGGAATACCGCCAGCACGGGGGATGTTACTCAAGGGACGAGAGTTAAACTGCACTTCGGTTTTAATTTCCCCTTTTTCCAGTTTTTCCTCTAAGGTTTTAGCCAGTTCGACTAATTGCTCAAAGCCTTTGAATAGTTCTACCATAAAATTTCTCCTGAGTCAAGTGAAGGATGGGGACTGGGTAATAGATGGGGTTAAGAAGTCAGACTTGATCAGACTAATTACCTTTAAAATAACAGATCTGCCGCGCCTTTTACCCGGGCTAGAGGTTCTACTGATCGGGGTAAACTGGGTAAGCGGATCAAAGTTTGATCTGGGAATAAATCCCGATCAATTTCCTCATTAGCATGATAACGATTCTGCACGACGTAACGTTGATAGACTCCCTTTTTTTTCAAAGATGCTGTCAATCGCAGTTGTTCGGCAACGATGGCATCTTGGGCTTGCAAAACTCCAATAAATTCTGTATGTTGGGGGTCTTTGAGTTTTTCCTGGGCAGACATCACCTGTTGTCTTAAGATTCGCAATCGTCCCATTAAATTTACACGCCCTAAGACATCTTTATACTTCATCCAAAGCTTAAAAATCCAACTTAACCAATCTCCTAAAGCCGTTGGCATTTCTAAAAATCGCAGGAGATGACCGGTAGGAGCCGTATCTAAAATAATCAAATCTTGTTGTTTCTGGTCTAATAACTCCATTACTTTTACTAGGGACAACATTTCATCAATTCCTGGCAGAGATTGAGCGACAATTTGCCGCCAAGCTTCTGGAGTATAAGCTAGTTTGATGTTCCCCTCTTCCTTACCTTCTCCACTAATCATTTCTGCCAGTTCCCATAAATAATCATCCCGAAATTTTTCTAAAATGATATTAGCATCAACTTCTTGACCACTTAAATTAGCAGTTAATTGTGTGGATTGATGTCCTAACTTTGTCCCAAAGGCATCTCCCAAAGAATGAGCCGGATCAATAGAAATAATTCTAATTTTTTGCTGGGGATGACTATTAGCTAACGCCCAACCAATGGCCGCGGCAACGGTGGTTTTTCCCACTCCCCCCTTGCCACCAATGATAATGAGTTGGCGTTTGTCGTCAATAAAATCACTAAAACTCGGCAGAATTTTTTGCGGCCATTGAATAGGAGGCGGGGCCATAAATTCTACTTTTTCGATAATTTCAATTTGACTCATGATCTGATCTAATGCTTCACCTCCTAGGGGTTCTTTTGCCTGTTGGGGCAGGGTGAAAATTGTTTCTTGACCTGGAATTTTTAGGAATTTATCGAGGAGTTGCTGTTGCTCACTGTAGCGATCTAAATTTTGATTAGGATCCGTTAGAATGCGATTAATAAATAATCTGCCGCAGGGAATATTTAAGTGATGCAAACTATTGAGTAATCGTTCGGTTTCTAATAAACTCATCGGTTCGGCAATTGCCACAATTAAACAAAGGGTAAAATCCCGATCTTGTAGGATTCGTTTGCCTTCGGTTAATTCTGCTTGTGTTTTGACTAAAAAGTCATCCACATCATCGGCATTGTAGGTTTTTGAAAAAGTTTGCGAAATAACACGATGTTTTTCTTGAAACAACTCTAAAGAATTTAAAATAATCTCTAAAAAGTCTTTAATCCCCAATAAATTCAAGGTATGACCAGAGGGAGCCATATCAACAACAATTCGATCTACAACATTGTCAATAAGTAATCGCTGAATTTCTAATAGACCCATAATTTCATCTAAACCTGGCCAGTCTAAATCCCAAACAGGAGTTAAATCTTCTCCTTCAACAAAACTGCCCCGTTCTACTAAAAGTTCTAAAAATTTTCCGTATTTTTCTTTAAATTCTAAGAGCAATTTTTCCGCATCTAATGCCCTAACTTTTAAGTTGGGTAAGTCTTTTACAGGGGATGCTTGATCGCTAACTTCTGTTTGCAATACATCCCCTAAAGAATGAGCAGGATCGGTTGAGATTAACAGGATTTGTTCCTCGGGAAATAATTTAGCCCAACGGCGAGCAAATCCACAGGAAAGGGTGGTTTTTCCCACTCCTCCTTTGCCACTAAACATAACTAAATGTCGAGTGTCATAGCAACTTAGAGCGTTATTTACCAAGTTAAAGTTAGTCATAGAGAAATCAAGTTAAGTAAAGTGATAGGGGGGAGAAACTTGTCCTAATTGTAATTGCCAACGGGGGCAAGCTTTCTGCCAATGTAAAACTTGCTCGATTAGTAAAGGTTCTTCTTGAAAATCAACTAAAAGATAAATTCGTGATTCTGTCCCCGGAGCAGTAATAATCCTCGTTGACGGATAGCTTTGGGTCACTAAATGCCCGAGATTTTGCCATTCTGAACCTTGCAAAGTATAAAAATCTTGTTGGGCTTCATAAAGCTGTTTTTTGGCTAAAAAATATTGTCTGCCCTTGCTTTCAGAAGAGAGTACAGGCTCCTCTGGCTTACGGGGAATACATTTTAAAAGATATTCTCCTTTTCCCTCAAGTTCTTCAATTTTTTCTTGATATTCTTGGCCATGAGAACAAAGATGAGTCAGTAAATTTTCTGTCTCTAAAAAAGATGTGCCAAAACGTAAGGGTAAAATAGTGGTTTGTTGAAATAATTCACAGATGACTCGATCATGACATAAAACCGATTGAATCAAGCGTTCATCATCATTTTGTAAAGTGTCTAAACCAACTTCGGGTTCGACTACGGCCGAGAGAGAGCCAACAGTTATCAGTAACAATGGGTTAGCCATTCCAACGGGTAATTTTAGGCTTTCTATGGGGGTTTTCAAAAAAGCGTAAGTATATAGATTGTACAATTTCATAGGGTTTACCAAAAGAAAATTGACGATTTTTTACAAATTTTTATATTGGGGCGTTGATATGCTAGAATATTCTAAGTTATTCAGGGATTGTTATGACAACCACTCGTCCACCCAGACCAATTAGATCTAAAATTAGCACCATGCCTCGGAAACAATCTGAAGCAGATCACCAACTTGAGCTTTATAAGTTAATTACTGAAAAACAACGTATCCAAGAAAAATTAGAAATGATGGAGCGGCAGCTTCAGCAATTAAAAAATTGTCTCACGTTTGTGACAGAGCAAATTGAGACTACAGAACAAAGTATTCAAAATTTGCGTACAGCCAACCCTCCTAGTGTAGCTAAAAAACCTGATTCCCCCAAAACTGTTGCTCACTCCTCTAATAATTCCAGTAATTTCCAAACTTTTTACCTAGAATATTAAGGCTTAACCAAGGGCTAGTTCTGACCAAGCTTCAACGAGTTCTCCAGCTTGTCAAATCCGCCCTTACTAAGCTTACAATCTGTGATTTTGTTCATGATCTATGTGGTGGGAAATATTGCAAGTTTAGAGAGAAGATTCAGATTCGTTTTCTGCCTCTTCTTCTTCTTCTAAGGCTTGAATTTTTAATAAAAGTTCTTCTTCCTGAATTTCAAACTCCTCCTCAGAAATGTTGCCCATATCGTAAGATAGTTGTAAGGATAATAACAATTTGTGCAAATTTTCCGCCTCATCATATTCTATATCTGCACGCTCTTGAATTTTCTCCCCAATCCAGATCAGACCCCCAATAGGACCGGTAACAGGAAAAAATAAAAGATCGAGAAACATAACTAATACTCTCCTTAGATAAGTTGGGCAAAGGTATAGGGTGCAGTTAAATTGTTATAGCGAATCCTTAGGCGATCACCAAACTGCTGATCGATCGCTTCAACGTTTTGGCTAAATTCTGGCTCTTGCTCCCAGGGAATTAAATAAGCTGCATTGTAAATCATGTCATCCGTCATCGGATCGCTTTCAATCACCTCTTGGGCGCGATGATTTAATTGGTCTCTAAAGACTTGAATAATGTCTTGTTTCCGTTGCAATACAGTAGCTTCAATGAGTTGACCTATATGGATAATTTCTTCCATATTTAAGTTTTTCCCCATCATCGCATCCCGTTCTTGTTTTAACTTAGGATTAGACTCCAAAGCCGCTTGTAATTCCCACTTATTATCCCAAAAAATCTTAATGCTAACCTCTCGTTGTCCTGACAGTTTAGCAAATAATTCTTTCAGTTGGGTTTTATAGGGAGTAATTAGTTGTTCGGTGACGGATTCCCAGGTTTTGATAACTAAGCCAAACCGCAGGGGCAACAACGTTGTAAACCCTGCTTCCATGACAGTTTCTAATACTTTTTCATGGCAAATTAAATAGCGACGGGATGCCAAATACTTCTCTTTATGAGCAGCGGAGTAGAGAAAACTAAAACCATCAATCATCTCACTGTGAACCGGCTCATTATCAATCCCTTGCAAAACCAGTCCGTCAGGAACTGGTTCGGGAAATATGCCATACAAATAAAGACCCACTGTCATCAGTATTCTCCCAAATTAAACCGGCTGAGAAGTTAAAACCAAACGAAGCTTGAGGTGAATTAGATCTAGTTGAGCTAAACCCAGATCAACATTTCCTTCCACAACAACTCCTGTATTGAGAAGTCTATCCACTAATTCTAACACAGAGGGCTTAACACCCTCCTTTCCGGGATAATAACTCCCTGCTTCCGGTAAAAGAGTGCCAAACTCTCCTAGGTGGACATTTAACTCTTCTGGCTCAACCTCAAAAATTTCACACAAATGGAGAACTTGTTCTTGCAATTTTTGGATACTTTCTGCAGCTCTATCTAAATCAGACTCACTGAGAACCCCTTTTTCCATTCGGCGAATGATTTGGGCTTCGAGCAATTGGCGTACCAGTTCCACAACAGTTAACAGTAAAGGGGCTAAACCAGCTTGGCTATTACTTTCTGGAGGGGTCAGCAAGGCTTGATTATCAGAATCGTAAGGTGTGCAAGCAAGGGTCATGGTTGGAGTTGGTAAATGAGGAGTTCTTAAGGGTGAGTCTCTAGTGGGAGGCTTGGCCAAGAAATTTTATCTGAGGGAAAAAATGATGTAATTAAACAATTTCAACCTTCCCGCTGCCCTGTGAAGATTCTGGTGACGAATTTACCCGACAGGAGGAATGTGCTTGATTATTTTAACTGGTATCATGGCCCTCGATTGCCTCCGATTGAGGTAGGAATTTTAAGGCTTGAAGTTCAGCTGCCGGGGTTTCTGTTAATAAGGCTTGGGATTGGCTACAGAGATAGGAGCCGCTTTCCCACCCATTAATTGCCATCTCCCTTGCTCTATCAACAGAGGCAATCGTTAACTGCTGTAAACTTCTTGACCGTTTGAGGATTCAATTGAGGAATTTCAATATATACGAGGAATGTGCCTGATCGTTGGGACTGCCATCACGTCTCTCCATTACACTCCATTTGGTTAAGGATTTTAAGGTTTGAAGTCGGCGTGAAAGTTCCAGGTTTTCTGCGAATAAAGCTTGGCCTTGGCTAGGGAGGTAGGGATAACCTTGCAAGCTGTTAATCGCAGTTTCCCTGGCCTTATCAAGGGGGGCAATCGTCTCGTGTAAATTTCCTAACCTTTGAGGATTCAGGTGAGGAATTTCACGCATTTGAGGGATGTGCTTCATTGTTCGGACTGGTATCATGGCTCTCCATTGCAGTCAATTGGGTTAAGGATTTTAGGGTTTCAAGCTCAGTTTCCAGGGTTTGGAGTCGGAGCGAAAGTTCCCGATTTTCTGCTAGTAAAGCTTGGGATTGGCTATGGAGGTAGGGGTCTCCTTCCCACCAGTTGATCCCCATTTCCCTGGCTTTATCAACAGAGGCAATTAACAAACGAATGCGGATATTTATAAGTTCAGTGGAGGCGATCGAAACGGAAATATCGCCGGCAATTACAATTCCTTTATCTAAAACTCGTTCGAGTATATCCGCTAAACTCGAACCTTGAGTTGCTGTTTTTAGGGAGTTGCTTGACTGGTTTTTGAGCGAGCCAGCAAAAGTGGAAGAAGTCACGGTTGGTTTCACTCAATAAGAGTATAAAATTAGTCTTTTCGCTGGGGCAAGTTGCCTCGCAGTAAAGATTGAATGGCTTTTAACGATTGATTTCCTGTCGAAGGCTCAGGAGTTGACGCTTGGGCATCGGAAGGCTCCGTTTCCTCTATAAAGGATAAGGATTCTAACGGATTGTCCTCGAGGATTTCCCATAAAATCGCTCTTGACTTATCAACAGATAAATTGGTGCGGGACAACAGAACATCGGCGCAGATATCACGGAAGTCCGAGTCAGAGGAATCGGCCGCAATATCGTGAGAGGCGCAGACTTTAGCAATCATTAAACAAGAGCGCAAACCCGACGTTTTTTCAGTCGCAGTTTTCACACGAAAGGTTTTGACAAGGTTGACAATAAATAAAGCATCTTCTCGACCAATTCCCGTTTTTTGAGCAAGAATTTCTGTCTGAGTTAGTTGGTCTGGTTCAGGCATATTGATAGTTACCAACCGATCCATTAAAGCATCTTGGGTGGCATGAACCCCACAGTATTCTTCTGGGTTGGAGGTGAAAATTGCCCGAAACTGAGAATTGACTTGTAGGTAATCGGGTTGATGGCTAGTGGGGGGCAGGGTGAGAATTTTTTCTTCCAAGGCAGAGAGTAAAACGTTGTTGACCTCAGGCCGAGAACGATTGAACTCATCATAAACTAGGGTAAACCCTTCTCGACAGGCCATTGTTAACCGAGAATCCACCCAATTGTGTTTTAGCTCGTCTTCAACCTTGAGAACGCTGTGGATATAGTTATCCATCAGTTTTTTATGGGTGTAGCCAGACTGGCTACCAATTAAATCGGAACTGGTAAAGTCATCATCGCCAAAGATTAGCATCACAGGTCTGGCTAAACAATTGGCCAGGTGCATTGCCAAGGTGGTTTTTCCCGTTCCTGCCGGACCACATAGATGGATGGAAAAACCAGCGTTTAGATAACGTAAGGCGCGAGTGGCAACTTGATCAATCGAAGGCGTAACAACAAATTGACCGGGGCGAAGGCAGAGGACGGATCTTCTTGTTTGAGTTTCAGTAAATGTCATAGTTGAAGTCTAGTAAATACCATTAATAATCCCCGCCTTGAGCGGACGGGTATTCTTGAGCTAACAATTGCCCGTTCAAATCTACCCTTAATAACCGATTAGGCAAAATCGTCTTCGGCTTTTAAGGCTTACCTCATAATATATAATACCCCAAAAGATCAGGAAGTGTCATCAATTACCTCTAGAACCTTGATTCTGAAGGTATTTTTAGGATATTCATTAGCCAAGGGGCTAAGGGGCTACAATTCTTGTATAGATTACTTTTCAAGACTTAAACAATGAAAAGCCCAGATGCAGTCCTTTTCCCTTACCTCCTTTGTCAATAAAAAACTACTAATCACGACATTAACTATAGACTGAGTGAAGCTTTATCATACTTTTTAATTTACCAGAGACCTAGAGCGGACTAAATGGGAACCCAACACTACTAGGTTGAGTCTAGGAACTTGGAAAAGCAGGATCAGCATGGTAGGTTGAAAACCAAAGGCTTATTGTTTTATTCTCAGATAGTCCTCTAGTTTAGCCAGGAAAAGGGACTAGAGGGTTTTTACTCTAGCCCTAGGCTTAAGTTGGTTGGAATTAACCTAGAGATTTATTTGCCAAAAACGTAGATAGACAAATCTTGACGAAATTGACGCAATTCGTCTTTTAGCTGTTTCGCTTCAGCTAAACGTCGTTCTTGAAATTGACTTAAATCCTCTTTCAGCTGTTTAGCTCGATCTAGATGCTGTTGACGTAAGTCGTTCGCCAACTGTTTCGCTTCAGCTAAACGTTGTTCTTGGAATTGACTTAAATCGTCCTTTAGCTGTTTGGCTCGATCTAGACGCTGTTGCCGTAAGTCGTTGTCTAGATGTTTCGCTGCCGCTAAACGTTGTTCTTGAAATTGACGTAAATCCTCTTTTTGCTTTTCCGCTTGAGCTAAACGCTGTTTTTGGGTAGCTGTTAAAAACAAGTGGCTTTCCTGTTGAACTTTTTGGAAAGACTGACGCAAGGCAGTTGCCTGTTCTTGCGCTTGTTTTTGTCTTTCAGTTTTAACATCCGACAAAAAAGCTTGGACTTCTTGCGAGAGTTTAGCTACCTCTCCAGCAATCGATAAACGCTCCTGGCGGAACTTTTCGATGAGAGCAGGCATGGGGTTGTCCTCAATTACTAAATACTATGGAATGGATTAGACCCAATCACCCGCTAGGAAAACCTTCACGGGGACTGGGGGAGAGACAGTAGAGTCCGACTTTTCTTATCACCCCAAAGTTGAGATAGTGAACTACCCTATCAATTATAGACTATTGCGCCCCAAGAGAGGGGTAACTAAACTCAATAGGGATTAAAGAAAAGCCGAGAATCTAGAAAACCTGGTCGGGTTTTAACTGAGCAGATAGGAGAATCTGGGATCAATCCTTAAGCAGGAACCGCTGCAGATTGAGTCAGACCAACAGCTTCAGCATATTTGAGGTAGGTTTCAACCGAAGCGATAACTACACGAGCTTCAATCGCTAATAATTCGATTCCGACGAGAGATACGCGAGCCCAAGCATCAATAACGATACCTTTATCAAGGATACGATCGATAACTTCAGCTAAGCTAGAGGAAGAGTTGGTTTTTTCGACTGCCATGGTAATAGACCTTGTTTGTTAGTTGTATAGAAAGTGTACAGTGCTGATCCCAAAGTTGATATATCGAGCTACCGCATCTCAGGGGCGCGGCTTCCTAGCCCAAGAATGACCTTCTATTCCGAAAAATAGTGAGTCTCACACTCTGGTGATAGGGGGTAAACCTAGCTGCAAGGGTCAAAACACATTTGCCGTGCCAACCTTGTCAATCATAGAGCACTACGCCCCAAGAGAGGGGTAACTAAACTCAATAGGGATTAAAGAAAAGCCGAGAATCTGGAAAACCTGGTAGGGTTTTAACTCAACCGATGGGAGAATCTGGGCTCAATCCTTAAGCAGGAACCGCTGCAGATTGAGTCAGACCAACGGCTTCAGCATATTTGAGGTAGGTTTCAACCGAAGCGATAACTACACGAGCTTCAATCGCTAATAATTCGATTCCGACGAGAGATACGCGAGCCCAGGCATCAATAACGATACCTTTGTCAAGGATACGATCAATAACTTCAGCCAAGCTAGAGGAAGAGTTAGTTTTTTCAACTGCCATGATAATAGACCTTTTTGTTGTTTTCATAGAAAGTGTACAGTGCTGAAGTCATGGAGGATTCAGAAATCCATTCGGTTTTTCTTCCTTCATCACTTCCGCAATTTGAAGAATAACACCTTTATTTTGTCGTTGTCAATATCTAATCTCGATTTTTTTTGTTAAGAAATGTACGATTCTTTAGTTAAGAAATGTAGTCAATTCTCATTTTTGGGGTTAAGAAATGGAATCAATTCTCAGAAAAGGCGCACCTATGCTTTCATTATTAAGCGATCGCTGGCTCTGTCCAATGTCTTACAGGGAGCATCCCACTTTTGCAATAAGCAATTGTACTTAGATGCGAAATACTTATATGGCAAGCCTTTTCGGGAGTTCATAGATTTTCAACGGTTCTCTAAATTGTGTGATTGGAACCAGAATCGTTATTACAAAAGCCTTC
>NZ_JAPZSS010000202.1:0-6013 GCF_027532015.1 Microcystis sp. LE19-131.1A
ATAAGCAAAAATTATCACACAAAGTCGAGAAGAGCCGCTCAATTTCCGAGGTACTACCAATGATTGAAAATCTCCTCACCAACAAACTTAATAGTAATTATTGGCTAGAGACTGAAATTAGAGAAAACCTCAGATATAAAAGCTTTCAACAACCGGACAAGATAGCGGAGGCCATTAGATTAATTTCAGCCAAGAAATTGTGGGAAGAAGTGGCCAGCAAACTAAATAAACCAGCCAAAGATATTAAAAGCCAACTTAGCATAATTGTTGATCGAAGGAACAAAATCGCCCACGAAGCTGATATAGACCCGAGTTATGGCATTGGCAGTCGCTGGAATATCGATGAAAATCTCGTTAATGATGCCGTTACCTTTATAGAACAGCTTGTTGAAAATATCCATCAGGTACTTGAGGACATCCACTAGCCGAAAATTTCCCCAGCAGTCCAGCAATAAATACTTATGATTTCTCAGGGAATTATAACAATTATTAAATAATGTGTAGTTTTGTATACTGATGTCAAGAACTTAGCTACAATATCAAGTGGCGTAAGATATATAGAGATTAGCTAGTGAGTCGGCATCAAGACAGTCAAACTGACCGGAAACGAGAAGAAACACAGTTCACTCCTTACAGTGCAGAAGCGATCGCTCAACAATACCGTTACAAACCTTGGCAATTGTTCGGTCGCGCTTTCGTGATTACTTGGTCTTTAGGATTATTTCTCCTCAGTCTCCTCTGGGACAAATGGACAAAGCAAGAAGAAGCCAATAAATACAGGCGTGCCAGCGAACTTAGGCAAATTCTCACCCGTTTGGGTCCCACCTTCATCAAAGTCGGTCAAGCTCTCTCTACCCGCCCCGACCTCGTTCGCAAAGACTTTTTAGACGAATTAGTTAAACTGCAGGACCAACTTCCCCCCTTCGATAACGATATCGCTTTTGCCCTTATCGAGACAGAATTGGGGATGCCTGTAGAAAAAGCCTATCGAGAAATATCCCCCACCCCCGTGGCTGCCGCTAGTTTAGGACAGGTTTACAAAGCTATTCTACCCACCGGCGAAGAAGTAGCCGTTAAAGTGCAAAGACCGGGGCTGCGGGCGCTTTTAAGCCTCGATTTATACCTAATGCGCTGGGCTGCCCAAAAATTTGGTCGTTTATTACCCCTCAATCTCGGCCATGACCTCACCTTGATTGTCGATGAATTCGGCACCAAACTCTTTGAGGAAATCGACTATCAAAACGAAGGTTGCAACGCTGAAAAATTCGCCACCAACTTCCAAAATAACCCCGAAGTTAAAGTTCCCAGTATCTACTGGCGTTATAGTGGTCGCCGCGTCCTCACCCTGGAATGGATTGATGGCTATAAACTCACCGATACCGAGAATATCAAAGCTTTAGGATTAGACCCCAATAGTATCGTTAAAATCGGCGTAACCTCCGGATTACAGCAACTCCTCGAACACGGCTTTTTCCACGCTGATCCCCACCCGGGTAATCTTTTCGCCACTTTTGATGGTCGCATGGCCTATATTGATTTTGGCATGATGGACCAGTTAGAGGAGGAAACTAAAGAAACCCTCGCTAGTTGCGTCGTCGATTTAATTAACAAAGACTACGAAAACCTGGCCGCCAACTTTGTCAAACTGGGATTTTTAACCCCAGAAACGGATATAAAACCCATTATTCCGGCTCTAGAACGGGTTTTAGGCAATGCCATCGGTCAAAGGGTCGGTGACTTCAATTTCCGCACTATTACCGATGAGTTCTCCGAATTGATGTACCAATATCCCTTCCGGATTCCCGCCAAATTCGCCCTGATTATTCGTTCCCTCGTCACCCAAGAAGGGGTGGCCCTTACCCTCGATCCTAACTTCAAAATCGTCCAAGTGGCCTATCCCTACGTCGCTAAACGTCTCCTGACCGGGGAATCGCCTCAACTGCGCCGGCGTTTACTGGATGTACTGTTCAAAAACGGTAAATTCCAGTGGCAACGCCTAGAAAACATGATTACAATGGCTCGATCGGAAAGTAACTTCGATTTACTGCCCACAGCGCAATTAGGCATCACTTTTCTTCTCTCGGAAGAAGGTCGTTATCTGCGTCGTCAATTGCTATTAGCTTTAACGGAAGATGACCGTCTCCATACTGCCGAAGTGCAACGTCTCTGGAGTTTAATTCAAGGAGAATTGCAACCGCGGCGACTCTTGGATGTGGCCATGAGCGCTTTTCGGGAATTATCGTCCCAAGGTGTGGCCGCTGTCCTTCCGCGAGAAACCAGTTCGCGTTAAAGTGTTTAAGGTCATCATCGGTTAATCACTTTTTCTATGGATTATTATTTTCTGCCCCAACCACCCTATTTTCTAGTTTTTGCCGGTTTATTTATCGGTATTACCTGCGGGGCTGCTTTTGAAGCTAGTCTCAAGCAAGTGGTTAACAATTGGTATAAAAATAAGGGTTCAGACGATCAAAATCTTTTAAAATCCAGTTCCTTACAAATTCCTTTTATTGGTATTTGTGTAGGAATCTGTCTTTTCCTGGCCTCGGGATTAGATATATTTATTCTCAATGGTTGGGTTGCCTACGCTATCTCTCTCCCGATGACTATCTTTATCGGTGGTCTGGTTTGGAGTCAGTTAGGGGAATTGTTAGGCCAATTACAGCGCGGCGGTTCTAAAGAAATTGACCTCGATTATCGGGGATAATTACGAGGCAGCAAACATTTAGGACTAAGATAATAGGTGTTAGCAGATAGGAAAGATCAACTCCCCCACAACTAACACCAAAACCCTAGTTATACCCAATTTTCCAGCTATTTTAGCCCGCGATTTTAGATGCAAAAACCTTTAGCATGGCATTGGCGATCGCTTCCTCTGCATCAGCGCACTGGTTCCGAGGTTTTTGCCTGCTTATTCTCCCAAGATGCGATCGCTACTTTACTAGAAAGTCCCTATCCGGGTAATTCCCTCTCCCGTTACTCTCTTTGTGCTGGTTCCCCGCGTCAGCTTTGGACCCCTGCATTAGGGGAAATTTTGCCCTTTTTAAGCAGTTTACTCCTCCAACCCCGATGTGATCATCTTCCCGATCATCTTCCCTTCCATGGCGGTTGGTTGGGGTGGTTAGGCTACGATTTAGCTTGGGAAATAGAAAAATTACCCGACAGGAAAGCTGATACTCTCCCTTTTCCCGTCGCTTATTGGTATGAACCGGATAGTTTTGCCATTCTCGATCACCAAGCACAAATTCTCTGGTTAGCTGCCACTAAACCTGAAGATTTAGATAAATACGAACAATCTTTAACCACTAACCCCGATTTTGAGTTCATCGATCCCCAACCCTCTCCCTTAATCTTTTATACTTCTCAACTCGACTACGAAAAAGCTGTTAAAAAAGCCTTAGATTATATCAGAAAAGGTGATATTTTTCAAGCAAATTTATCCCTAAGATTTCAAAGCACAACTAAGGCAAAAGGATGGCAAATTTATCGCAGTTTACAACAGATTAACCCTTCTCCTTTTGCCAGTTATTGGCGCACCCCTTGGGGAGAAATGATTAGTTGTTCTCCCGAAAGATTGGTCAAATTAGAAAGGGGAATAGCCAGCACTAGACCGATCGCTGGAACCCGTCCCCGGGGTAAAACCGAGGCACTCGATCGACAATTGGCCGAGGAACTATTAACTAATAAAAAAGAACAGGCCGAGCATATTATGCTAGTGGATCTAGAACGTAATGATCTAGGTAGAGTTTGTGAATGGGGATCGGTTTATGTGGATGAATTACTGACGATCGAGCGTTATAGCCATGTTATGCACTTGGTCAGTAATGTTCAAGGAAAATTAGATAAAAAGTATCATGCTATTGATTTAATTAAAGCTCTTTTCCCCGGGGGAACAATTACCGGTTGTCCGAAAGTTCGTTGTCTAGAAATTATCGAAGAATTGGAACCGGTGCGACGCAATTTATTCTATGGTTCCTGTGGCTATATTGACCTACGGGGTCATTTAGATTTGAATATTCTCATCCGTACCCTATTAATGACTACTCAAGGGAATTTAAACACCGTTTGGGGACAAGTGGGAGCGGGAATAGTTGCCGATAGCGATCCCGAAAAAGAATGGTTAGAATCCCTTCATAAAGCTGAGGCACAATTAATCGCTTTACGTTCTTTTTAATTGTTGATTTCAACAAACTAACCTATTGTTGCATCTTGCATGAGTGCCTTTTGCCTTTTGCATGAGTGCCTATCCTAACCAAGAAATTAATTTGGCACGACTACTTACTTTTTACCTTATCTGCTATTTTGTAGGATAGCTTCCGATCTTGAACCCTATTCATGAATCAAATTTCTATCGCCGTTACTTTTTTTCTTAGTTTAGTCTTGACCTCGCTTCCCTTTTTACTTTTGGGGACAGCCGTTTCCAGTTTTTTGCTGGTTTTCGTCAATAAACAGCGATTAGCGGCGATATTTCCCCGTAATCGACTGTTAAGAGCGATCGTTGGCAGTACAATCGGATTAATCTTACCCGTCGGACAATACGGCACGATTCCCGTCGCTAGAAGATTTTTATTAGAGGGAGTACCCCCAGGGGTGGTGTTTAGCTTTCTCACCGCTGCACCTACCCTAAATATCGTCACTCTTTGGCTAACTTGGCAGACTTTCACCTATTCTAGTATTTTCTTCTATCGATCGCTTTCGGTGTGGTTAATGGCAATTTTTATCGGCACTCTCTTTAGTTTCTATCGGGAAAAACCCCGCACCGATAGCGAAATTCCCCTAGAATCGAGTTTAGTTCTTTCCGGTAGTTTTTTACCGGAGGAAGCAGCCAGTCAACCCCTACAAAGAGTCGGCAGTCTTGTTTATGAGTATAAAACTAGAGATAGGCAAGCTTGGCCAATTTCTGTGCAGTTATTTCTCGATAACTTTATCGATGAAGCACTGGAATTAGGGGGATTATTAATTATTGGCTGTGCCATCGCTAGTATCTTTCAGTTATTATTACCTCAGAGTCAATTAATTGCCTGGGGGGATACTCCCGTTACTCAAATTCTCGTGCAGTTGTTTTTTGGTTTCACTCTCCCTGTTAATGCCAGTCTTAGCACTTTTCTCCCCGGTTCTTTAATTACTAATCTGTCCGTGGGTTCCACTCTAGCTTTTTTACTGGTCGCTTCCCTCATTGATATTAAAGCTTTTATCCTTCTCCTATCAGCTTTCCGTCCTAAAATCGTCCTTTATTTCGGAATTTTATGCCTGTTAATGACTTTTTTAGTGGCTCTGATCCTCAGTTTTTATTTAGGTTGAATTACTTCCGGGTCAGAAAATTTTTCTCTTGACAAAAGCCCCTTGACATGATATTATATTCATAATGGAAAATCCGTGCGCTTGCGAACCCTCTTTTCCAACGGTCTTAACTATGATTGATGTGATTATGGGATTGACTATGATTGGTTCATTCAATCAATCTTCATCTCTAATCCACTCTTAACTAGCTCCCTAGTCATAGTTCATCATTCAATCATTCCAATGATAGTTAAGACAGCATCCTCAGATAATTCTGATAAACGGTTTGGGTATGGGGATGATTGTCTCCTAATACTTGGGTAGCAATATTAATCGCTTCTCGATAGAGAGGTTCCGCTTCTGTGTACCTGCCTTAGCAATAGTACAATAGTGCTAGGTTGTTGAGAGATACCAATTTTCATAACTAAGATTGGGAATATTTTGAAAATGCTTAATGTTAGCTGTAATCAGAGTATAATCGCAATAAATAGCAGTCGCAGCAATAAACAAATCAATCGGGGTAATTAGTTGTCCTTTTATTCTAAGATTAACGTATATTTGAGTAGCTATATCACTAATTTCACGGTCATAAGCAGGGAGCATCTCACCTTTGCAATAAGTAGAAATGCTTAATGAGATCAATAAAAAAGTTAAAAAAGGCAACCATTTAGATAAGCACAGCGATGACGAAGGACTTGCGGTACATTACCAGATTCCCAACTTGCACCAGTAATTT
>NZ_JAPZSS010000145.1:0-3753 GCF_027532015.1 Microcystis sp. LE19-131.1A
CTCCTGTTTTCTCCCCTTTGCTATTAATAAAAGTTATATTTTCTCTGAATTATCTCAACAAAAACTTATCTTCTCAATCGGCTTGAATAATCAATTATCTTTCTCCTGCTGCCCCCTTACTTTTTCAGCAAGCCCTAAATACAAACCAGGTCTTATCATAATAGATATCAATAAACCATTGGCCCAAATTGGGAAAGTCTTGATTCGTTAATTCTGGGAGACGTTCGATTTTTTCTTCAATTTTTTCCCTGGCTTTTTTAGCAAGCTTTACTCCTTTTTGTAAATTTCAGTAATCAACTTAACAATCGGGTGTTTTCCTTTTCAAGTCATAGTTTGGGCGAATTTCAAGGCTGTTTCGATTTCATCTAAAATACTCCCATTCCAATGGTTTTCTAGCCCAATTCTAAGACTGTTTGTGCCATGAATCTTCTTTTAGTTGCATCTTTTAATTGAAGTGCAGTTTCACCGAGCAATTTCTTGAGGGAATCAGTTAATTCCATATACACTTAAAAGGAAAAACTTGATTAATAATGTACAGGATTAATTCTACTACAAAATCGGGAAGGAGGGGGCAATCATCGACCCCTCCCTCTCACACTCCGAGAATGAATAGTTTATTTTTTGGAAGTCCCTTAACTGGTTACTTTTGACTTGATTGCGGGCCGATTTGGGGCAAATGCAAAGCCGGATCCTGCGCTGTCCAACCGACGGGAGTATCTAAGCGCACCTCAAAATGAAGATGGGGGGGAATAATATCTGGTTGTCCGGTGGTGCCAACCGCACCGATAACGTCTCCTGCTCGTACCCTTTGGTCAATTTTAACTGTAACCCTGCTTAAATGGGCATAACGGGTCTGCCGGCGACCTAAATGATTAATTACTACCAAATTACCATAGGCCCCTTCCTGACCCACATAAATCACTAGACCGTCCTCGGCGGCTAGAACGGGTGTACCAACATCTGCGAGAAGATCAACACCACTATGAAAGAGATTTTTCTGTTCCGTGGGGCTTTTTTGCCAACCGTAGGCTAATCCGACAGTGCTGGCCAAGGGTAAGGGATAAGAACTTAATCCAGTATAATCCGATCGCTTGCCGGCGGCGGACCAATTGGTGCCGGGGATAAAAACTATTGTCGGCCGGCGACCACAACCGTTAAGCTCAAAGAGTATATCTGCACGAATACCATAGGCTGCTTCTAAATCGCGCCAAGTGGAACCCTTGGGTGCTTCGATGCGAATGCCATTCATCGGGGGAATAAAGATTTCTTTCCCGACGGGGGCCAAACCATTTTTGAGAATAGTCGGATTGAGTTTAATTATCGTTGCGGGGATGAGAGCGTATTTTTCGGCGATGGAGGCGATCGTTTCTCCCGCTTGGATTTTATGGCGTTGTAACCTTGATAAAATCGGTAGGGGACAAACATTATCGGATCCTTGGGCAAAAATTAATTTTTGATTTAAGCCCAAAAAACCTAGACAAAAAAACAAAATTGTGCTGGTCAAACTTAGCCAACTTTTCTCACTTCTGATTCTCCGACCCATGACCATAAAAAAAGCGATCTCTATAATTACAAAACCCGGAGAATACTGGGAATACTGTCAATAGCTTCTAAAGAGTCTATGGCTGCTAAAGCGTTGCGGAAATTGCCCTCGCGTACATCGTGGGTGACAACGACAATTTCGGCTAAATCACCCCTAATCCCAATTTGTACCACGGATTCTAGACTAACCCCATGGTCGCCGAAAGCCATACCTAAATGACCGATTACCCCCGGCACATCGCGACAGAGAAAACGAGCATAAAAACGGGTCGATAACGACTCCATCGGGGCGATTTGACAATAATGCTGGTGAATACAGCTTAAAAGCGGGTCAAGTTCCTTGGTTTTGCCACTACTTTTTAAAATTCCGACGATATTCATCACATCCGATACTACTGCACTGGCCGTCGGTCCGCCACCCGCACCCGGCCCATAAAACATCACTTGTCCCAAGGGTTCCCCCTCGACCAGAATAGCGTTATAGACTCCGTTAGCATTAGCGAGGGGATGGATTTTCGGTACTAGGGTCGGATGAACCCGCAACTCTAGAGTATCGGAATCTTCCTTAACCGTATCTTTCGCAATCGCTAATAATTTAATCACAAATCCCAGTCTATCAGCGTAGGCGATATCGACGGCGCTAACTTGCCGGATACCTTCACAGTAAACATCTTCTCGTTTTACCCGACCTCCAAAACCCAGAGAGGCTAAAATAGCGATTTTATCGGCTGCATCGAATCCATCCACGTCCGCAGTGGGATCCGCTTCCGCATAGCCTAATTCCTGAGCTTTGGCCAGAACTTCGCTAAAATCTGCCCCTTTTTGGCTCATTTCCGTGAGAATATAGTTAGTTGTGCCGTTGACAATTCCCATGATGCTGCTGATGCGATTAGCGCCGAGGGATTGTTTCAAGGGTTTAATGACGGGAATTCCACCACCCACGGCCGCTTCTAGGAGGACATAAACCCCCTTTTCGTTAGCTTTGGCGTAGATTTCATCACCAAAACGGGCAATAACCGCCTTATTTGCCGTAACAACGTGCTTTCCCGATGCGATTGCCTTGAGAATTAAAGAGCGTGCTGGTTCCAAACCCCCCAATAATTCGACAATAATATCAATTTCGGGGTCAGTAACGATCGATTCTAGGTCAGTGGTCAAAAGATGGGGAGAAAGCTCGATTTCTCTCGGTTTATCTAGGGTTCTAACTCCCACTCGTCCAATGGTAATCTCTTTGAGTACGGGATGACGACCAAAAGGATCGAGGAGGATTTTCGCTGTTCCCGTCCCCACAACCCCGAAACCGAGTAAACCAATCTTAAAGGTCACGCTTTTATCTCCTGCTAGTCCGACGCAAAAAATACTAATGGCCAAGCCGTCGCCATTGTCGATTCTATCATTACAATGTCCTTGTCTGTGGGGTGTGCTTTTCCTTGCGTTCAAAGCCTGAGGATGATCAATGTGCAGTATTTTTGTATTAAAATCAAGCAAATCTCGATCGCATTTAAACGCTTATCCTGTGATTGTGATTGATTTTATTGAGCGATATAGATATTCGGCAATGTGAGTAACATTTTTGATCATAACTCTAATTTATGATGACAATAATTCTCTATATAGTTGATATTTTTGAACAAATCAATCGACTCTCTCTGAGCAAAGAGCTATGTTAGCATGATTAGTTAGGGTAATTTGACTCAACTCACGAGCAACTAAGTTATCCAGCCCCAATTACCATACCAAAGAAATAGAATTGATAAAAAATAGGTAAAGAAGAATAACAGAAACCCATAAAAATAACGATTTTTTTGGCTCCAATATCCAAGGATAATAAATATTGGAAATATTGTCATCATATACCTCATCATTGATTGTGTTGTTCCTGTATTTAAAGGTAAAAAAATGCTCAGGAAGGCAAAAATTAACAGGGAAATATTTAGAGGCTTTTTAACGATAGAGAATAGCAAGATACCTAAAAAAAAGGAGCTGAAAAAAGTATTTAAGAATCCCACTGCATTATTGGCATCTTTGGGAAACATAAAATTGATATTCTTCCAGTAGTTTATTAGAGTAATTAGGGCTTGCTGAAAAAGTAAGGGGGCAGCAGGAGAAAGATAATTGATTATTCAAGCCGATTGAGAAGATAAGTTTTTGTTGAGATAATTCAGAGAAAATATAACTTTTATTAATAGCAAAGGGGAGAAAACAGGAGAA
>NZ_JAPZSS010000006.1:0-6170 GCF_027532015.1 Microcystis sp. LE19-131.1A
TTTTGAGAGAATCTTCGTTCAAAACCTTGCGTCTTCATCGGCCCGTGTCCTGTAGGGGCGAAGCATTCGGATAGAAAATCTACGGTTTCACCGATAGGTTATTGCCCGAATGCTTCGCCCGTACTTTTTCAGCAGACCCTATATAGATGTCAATTTTAGCAAATTCCCGTTACGAAAATCAAAAGCACATAGTATAATAGTACTGTTGTTTATTTTTCGAGGCTTAAATATGAGTTTAACAGAAAATCAAAAAAACCTTTTGCGATGGATAGTTCAAGAAGTACGGGCTGGTCATCTTCCCGAGGGCAATATTTTGTGGGGTTGTCAGGTTTTCGGAGGTCGTAGTTGGCCAAATTACACGGGTTCTGATAGCTGTCCTGAGGTCGAATTCCCAACGCTCCGTGAATTAGAAAAATCTGGTTATATTAATTTGCAAACAATAGCCTCGGATGAATACAAGGTCGCTCTAACACAAAAAGCTTATGAAGCGGTTGATTCTAACTTTGCTGAACCCAATCGCTCGGCTATTCCTCATCTAATTCCCTTGACTGAAGTTGAACATTTAGACTCCGAACTATGGGAGAGAGTCCGTTTTTCTGTGAGTGCGGGTGGAGATAATCCAAAAGCGTGGGATACTGCGATTCGCAATGCGACAGTGGTTTTAGAGGACCGCATGAGGAAACTGGGAAATATTGATAATATTAATCAAAAAGCCACGGGTAATGGTATTGTTAACCTAATTTTTGGAAGCAATAAATCTGTACAAAAAGATAAGCTTCCATCAGAAGAATTAGAGGCATACCGTGATTTATATTCGGGTACAATGAAGCTTTTTCGTAACCGTTACGCTCATCGATTCATCGATCCTAAACCAGAGGAGGGTGGAGAAATTATCGTATTCATTAATTTATTGTTGAAGATGCTAGATAATTTAGATTGGGAGACAAAAAACGAGAATACATAAATCTCTAATTCTTGTCTGGTTTAACTATTCACCGATAATTGTCTTCTAGCTTCGTAGAGGATGACAGCAGTAGCGATCGCAACATTTAAAGATTCCACACCACCAAAGAGGGGAATTTTCACCGTTTCATCGGCTAAAGCCGCTAATTGGGGCGATAAACCGGCTCCTTCATTGCCTAACAAGATTAAAGTCGGACGGGTAAAATCAATCTCCCAATGGCTTTTGGTGGCTGTGGGTAAAGTCGCGATCGCTTTTACCCCCTGTGCTTGATATTTTTTCACTAAAGCCGATAAATCCGATTCTACCACTAGGGGCGATCGAAACCATTCCCCGGCGGAACTGCGGATCACTTTAGGGTTATCGATTTCGACGCTATCGAGACTTAACCAGATACCCTGTACTTCCGTAGCCACGGCAGTGCGAATAATAGTGCCGAGATTACCCGGATCCTGCAATCTTTCCAAAACTAAGCCCAATTGTAGCGGATTTGGGGGGATTGGATGAAGGTGATCACGGGCAATAGTGGCAATCACACCATCGGGATTAACCGTTGTTGCTAGGGAAGCGAGGACTTCCGGGGAAACTATCTCGACTCGTTTCGCTTGATTTTGAAGCTTCTCTGCTAATTCTCCCTGTCTTTGCTGCCACTTTTCAGTATAACAAACCGTTTCTAGGGAACAATTCAGGGCTAAAGCCGTCTCTAGTAAGTGGGTTCCCTCAATTAAGGACAAATTCTGCTCCTGTCGCTCTCTAGTGCGGTGTAGCTTGCGAATTTGCTTGATTAAAGGGTTTTGAACACTGCTAATCATAGCCAATCGGATTTTTCACCCCGCTAGGGCTGCCCTAAATAACTACGTTTTGAGGGAGATAATGCGGAACTCGGGACTTGAACCCGAAAGTCTTTGCAGACACTAGAACCTGAATCTAGCGCGTCTACCAATTCCGCCAGTTCCGCGTTTTTCTTTCACAATCTCCTATCATACTATCGGACAATCCATAAGTCAAGATGGTTCAGATAATTAAGACAAAAATCGCTTTTCGAGGTAGAATCACCGATAATTCGTTCAAAAATCTGATAAGATGCAGTCTAATTTTACCGAAGCTTGCCTTAGCCAAGACTCCCAACTAAGATAAATGAATGATCCTATGACTATCGATATCGAGCATCCCTATTTAGAAATTCAAGGTCGTCACTCTCTCAAGGGTGAAGTTAAAATCAGTGGTGCCAAAAATGCCGCTCTAGTGATTATGGCGGGAGCTTTACTCTGCTCCGACGAGTGCCAGATTAGTAATGTACCTGCCCTAGCCGATATCGAGCGGATGAGTCAAATTCTCTCGGCTTTGGGCGTGCAAGTCCGTCACACCAGAGATAGACTAGAGATTGATGGCAGAGACCTCAAACAAGCTCAAGCACCCTACGATCTCGTCTCCCAGTTGCGAGCCAGTTTTTTTGCCATTGGACCGATTTTAGCCCGTTTAGGAGAAGCAAAAGTTCCCCTCCCCGGCGGCTGCGCCATTGGGGCCAGACCAGTGGATTTGCACGTTAGAGGCCTACAGTCAATGGGTGCAGATGTATTAATCGATGGCGGCATGGTACACGCCCGCGTTAAGGGTAATGGTCGTCTGAAAGGGGCGAATATTTATCTGGATTATCCCAGTGTGGGAGCGACGGAAACCTTAATGATGGCGGCGACTTTAGCGTTCGGGGAAACCATTCTCGGTAATGCGGCCCAGGAGCCAGAGGTGATTGATTTAGCCAATTTTTGTGTTTCCATGGGGGCAAAAATTCGCGGTGCTGGGACCAATACAATTGTTATTGAGGGAGTTTCCCGTCTGCACAGTACCGATTACAGTATCATTCCTGATCGCATTGAAGCCGGGACTTTACTGATAGCCGGGGCAATTACCCGCTCAGAAATTAGTCTTTATCCCGTGATTCCCAGCCATTTAGCTTCGGTAATTGCCAAACTGCACGAAATCGGTCCGGAAGTGGTGGAAGATGGTCCCAATCGTCTCCGGATTATCCCTAAAGACTTAAAAGCCACCGATATCGAAACCCTGCCCTATCCCGGGTTTCCCACGGATATGCAGGCCCAATTTATGGCTCTGTTAACTTTAACCGAGGGCAGTAGCGTGGTTAATGAGACGGTTTTTGAAAATCGCCTGCGTCATGTGGCGGAATTAAAGCGTCTGGGAGCAGATATCAAGGTCAAAGGAAATGTGGCTTTAGTGCGCGGTGTGCCTTTCCTCTCTGGGGCGCCGGTGATGGCCACGGATCTACGCGCTTCGGCAGCTTTGGTGGTAGCAGGATTGGCAGCCCAGGGGACTACTATTGTGCAGGGACTCCATCACCTCGATCGAGGTTACGATAATTTAGAGGGTAAATTAGGAGCATTAGGGGCAAATTTACGCCGGGTTGATCCTTTAGCCTTAGAATTGGCTACCCTGACCCAATCTTAATAGAAAAAGGGCGAAGCATTCGGGCAATAACCTATCGCTGAAACCGTAGATTTCCTATCCGAATGCTTTGGACCGACAGATATTATCTGACTTGTTCACCGCCTATTCATCGGCTGTAAAATAACGCTCTAGAAAATCGAGAGCATGATTTCTTAAATCATAATATTCTTGAGTTTCTCGCATGGCGTGACGATCCCGGGGATGGGGAAAAGGCACTGTTAAAATCTCACCGATATTAGCATGGGGTCCATTGGTCATTAAAACAATGCGATCGGACATGAAAATTGCCTCATCTACATCATGGGTAATCATAATCACCGCTTGCCGGTGACTCTCCCAAATTTTCAGCACTTCCTGTTGTAATTTTCGCTTAGTTAAAGCATCTAAAGCCCCAAAAGGTTCATCCATTAATAGCATTTTCGGTCGAGTTACCAAAGCGCGAGCGATGCCCACCCGCTGCTTCATTCCGCCGGAGATTTCTTCGGGATATTTATCGGCAGCGGCCGTTAAATGCACCATAGCTAAATGTTCATTAACAAGGCTATTTTTTTCAACTTTACTAGCACTTTTAAGAACTTCATCCACTGCCAAGCGAATATTTTCTCGCACTGTCAACCAGGGCAAAAGAGAATAATGCTGAAAAACCATCATGCGGTCAGCCCCCGGTTTACGAATTAATTTTCCTTCTAAAGTGACCTGTCCCGAGGAGGCTTGTTCTAAACCGGCGATAATTTTTAAAAGCGTCGATTTGCCGCAACCGGAATGACCGATCACCGAAATGTATTCTTGGGAACCAATAGTTAGATTGACCCCATCGAGGACAACAAAATTACTGCCATCAGCCTTAGGATAAGCTTTAACGATATTTTTAATCTCTAAAAATTCCTCCTCGGAAAAGGAACTTGAGAGCGAGTTAGGAACAGAGGAGAATTGGGACATAATAATGAATTATCCCTGCAAATAAAAGAATTGAGGTGAATTGGCGCGAATTTCAAAACTGTTGAGATAACCGACGAGATCGCTAGGATCAAAAGCTTTTTGATCGATAAAGGCCCCCGGAGGTACGACGTAATAATCCTCGCTGGGAGAAACAATACCCATATCGTCGGCGATTTGACGGTATAAATCAGTTTTCCAAGCTTTTTTAGCTACTTCTTCCGCATTTTTGGGTATTTCAGCAATCTGTCCCCAGCGAGCGGCTTGGGTGATTAACCAAAGACTTTCGGATTGCCAGAGAAAGGTAGAATGATCGTGATCGGCTTTGGCAATATCTTTCGGCATGGCGAAAAAAATTGTCGTCGCTAGATCCCCAACCAGACGTTTTCGATCATCGAAACCGCCATAGTTGTAATCCCCAACGATGCCGGGGCGGGTAAATTGTGGTTTTGCCCCTGTAAACGAGCGCCCAGAAATGATCGTCGCTACTTCCTCTCGATTTTCAGGTCGATCGCAATACTGACAAGCTTCAATCATCGCTTTGACTAAAGAGCGATAGGTTTTCGGGTTTTCTTCGATAAAAGACTCCATCACCGCTAGAATGCGATCGGGGTGTCCTTGCCAGATTTCCCGTCCCTGGGCAAAGGTAAAACCGACCCCTTCGTTACCCCTAATCGCCCTAGTGTTCCAGGGTTCGGCCACCATATAAGCTTGCATTGTGCCAATACGCATATTGTTGACCATCTGCGGCGGCGGAATAATCAAAAGACGAAATTCTTCGATCGGATTAATGCCCATCGATGCCGTCAGGTAACGCAGGAAGTATTCATAGATGGAGGAACTCAAGACCACCGCCCAGATGCGCTCTTCCGGGGGGATACTCTGGAAATAGGCTTGCAGTTGCCGGCCCGCTTGCTCAAGATCGCCATTATACTCTTGCCAAGGTCGAAGGCCAAAATCCCACATCGGCCGATTCATGGTCATAGCGTTGCCGTGACGATGAATAGTCATCGCCCCACACAGAGGGGCAACCCGGGCCCCTTCTGCCCCCGTCCTCGCATTGGTAATCGCCCCGGAGACCACGGGAGAAGCATCCAAGCGTCCGAAGATAATCCCATCACGGGAATTCGCCCAACTTGCTTCTCGACTGAGGGTGACATTCAGTCCATACTTGCGAAAAAAGCCTTTTTCCCAGGCGACGGCGAAGGGGGCGCAATCATTGACGGGGACATATCCCACGGTGAGGTTAGGTTTTTCTAGGGTTTTCGGATCGATAATCGGGGTTACGGCTAGGGCTGCCTCGGTTAATCCCGTCGGGTTGCGACTGGCATTGATAGTACAGGCAGTCAGGCTACCAGTAACCAAAGTCGTCCCCAATCCCTGAAGGAAGGTACGTCTAGATATGGGGGGAATCATGGTATTAACTGCCCGGTTTAGCGGGACGATGGGTGACAAGGACTTGTAAACGGCTAATTAGGTAATCGAGGATTAAACCGGTAACGCCAATGACAATCACCGCCAGAAAGACGGAACTAAGGTTTAAGCGATAAGCGATTCCACTCATCCCAAAGAAAAAACCCGATTCCCACACCTCCGGTTAACATTTCCACGGCTACGTTGACATCCTCACCGCCGTAAACGGACGGTGATTCCCAAACCTCACGATTTAGGTTTCTGCTTCTTTCCCTTGCGGGGTTCCGCACCTGCCTTAACAGATTTACTCTGTTCTGGTCTTATGGTCGCTCGACAGACTGACACCGCAAGCCCTGCGGCCAAAATATTTTTACTAGCGTTAATATCTCGGTCATGG
>NZ_JAPZSS010000225.1:0-1864 GCF_027532015.1 Microcystis sp. LE19-131.1A
CTCTTCTAGGTTCTGTGTGATAAGTTTAACTTACATAGGATCGATCTTTGTGTCCTCTGTGTCTGGAGTGGTTCCCTCCACTCCCTCGCCAGCAGGACTGTATCTCAGAATACATTTTACCCACCAAATCCAAAAGAGCCAATCTAGGGGACATGGCTCTTTTGCTGTATAATCGAGTCTTAATTTTAGGAATTGTCATTATATTTGAGGAAAATCTATGAGTTGGACAGAAGGATATGTATTGGAAGTTAACTACACTAGCGGCTTTTACGGCGAGTTAAGTCCCCTAAAATTAGGTTTAGCGACTCTGATGAAATCCATTCAACCCCCCGATTCCGGTCAAGAATTTACCTATTGTGAATTGGCCTGTGGTCAGGGTTTTACCACGAATATTTTAGCGGCTACCTATCCCCACGCCCAATTTTATGCCAATGATTTCAATCCTAGCCATATCGCCACAGCTAGAGATTTAGCGGCCAAGGCGGGAATGAAGAATATTCTTTTCTTTGATGATAGTTTTGAGGAATTTGTAGAGCGAGATTTACCTCAATTTGACTTCATCAGTCTGCACGGAATTTATAGCTGGATTAGTGCCAAAAATCGCCAAGCAATAGTTAATTTTATTCACCGCAATCTCAAGGTGGGGGGATTAGTTTATATCTCCTATAATGCCCTTCCGGGTTGGTCAGCAGCGATGCCGATGCAGGCTTTAATGTTGCGTCATGGTCAACACAGTTCCGAACCAATTTTAACCCGCATTGAACAGGCACTTAATTTTACAGGAGAATTATTAGAGGCTAATGCTAGTTATTTTGCCCAAAATCCAATTTTAAAAAATCGTTACGAGCGCCTAAAGGAACAAAATCGTTATTATTTAGCTCACGAGTATTTCAATCAGGAATGGAATTCTTTTTACTTCGATGAAGTGGCGAAAGAATTAGAAGATGCTAAACTTAAATATGTGGGTTCCGCTCATATTAATGACCATATTGATGCGGTCAATCTCTCTCCAGTTGCCCAAGAAAAATTAGCAAAAATCAGCGACCCAATCTATCGGGAAGTGGTGCGAGATTTCTTTCTTAATAGCCAATTCCGTCGTGATATTTTTAGTCGAGGCTCCTTAAGTTTAACCAACCAAGAACAGCTTAAACAACTACAAGAAACCCGGTTTGCTCTGCTTGTTAATCCCGCAAATATCAAGTTCGAGCAGCAGTTTCCCGTGGGAGAAGTTAAGTTACAGGAGGCAATTTATCAGCCAATTTGTGAAGTTTTGGCAGAATCTCCCCAAACTTTACAGCAACTGCAAAATCATCCCAAAACCTCAAATATTAACTTAAATGGTCTTTACCAAGCTCTGATGATTTTAACTGGTATTGGCTATATTCATCCTGCTGTGGATGAGCAAACTTGTCAACAACGGAAACCATCTACTGATGCTTTTAATAATGCAGTGAAAGCGAAAGCGATCTATGATGAGGAATTAAGCTTTTTAGCTTCTCCTTTGATTGGGACTGGAGTAGTGGTCAATCGTTTAGAACAATTATTCCTCTTGGCTAAATCCTCTAACCAAGATGCAGTACAATTTGTCTGGCAAATTTTGGCAAGTCAAGGCAAAAAAGTGGTTAAAGATGGGAAACCTTTGGAAACAGAGGAGGAAAATATTGCTCATCTGAAAACAGTGTACGAGCAGTTTACTGAAGAACGTTTACTAACATTGCAAAAACTAGGTGTTTAGTAAATAAACTAAGATGTAAGTAGCTGGTTATAATTAAATTAAAAATGGATTTTAGGTTCGATCCCCCCTTAATCCCCCCTTGATAAGGGGGGCGCTGATCCCCCCTTAATCCCCCCTTGATAAGGGGGG
>NZ_JAPZSS010000059.1:0-8788 GCF_027532015.1 Microcystis sp. LE19-131.1A
TTAAATGTTTCAGGATATACTCCACAAAAGCGTTTAAACTCTTCTGGATTCAAATTTTTTACTTTTTCGTAAGTCATGGTTTTTCTGAGTGTTTTACTTTATTGTACATAATCAGTTCCTATTTTTGCAGGAGGTCTACTATACCCGTTCCCGATCGCCGTTGGGGAATCGGAGCGGCATTTTCCCCGCGGATGGATATTCCTCGGACCTGACTTTCAAGGCGCTCAACTCGATTGCGGAGACTAATTAACTCCGATCTTACCGCCGTATCCGATTGTGCCTTGCTGGCATTAACAAAACTCAGTATTAGCAAAAGGGAGATAATCAGAGTTAAAAAGCCATAAAAAGAGATTTTAGCTAATTTCATCGATTTTACCTCCTATCTATCTTACCCAACTTAATGTTAAGAAACGTGGCTAAATCTAAAGCTTGATTGCAATTCCGCCCCCGGGTGATTAGTTGCTCAAAAGAGGATGATAAGGTAAAAAACACGATTTTGTCGAAATTTGGCCTTATCTCTATGTATAAAAACTCAGATAAAGATTTTCTCGGAGCAGCAATCACCGCCGGTTTAGGTGCGGGAATCGTCACTTCTTTTGCCGTCAATCAAGGACAAGACATCGGTACAGCTTTAGGAATTACCGCTTTAGCGGCTGTTTGCGGTGTTATCTGCCGTCATTTTGACCTAATGTGATGCAATCTTCCTCACACCTCCAATTCTGCCGAAAAATCCTGTTTTTTCTCGTATTGATAGGGGCCGAGCAGAGCGCCCCAAATTCCCTTACCAGTGCCAGGATCTAGACCTTTATCGTAGGTTTTTAGGCTATGACTCGTCACCTCGAAACCTAAAGCCACCTGATAGGTTGTACCCTCATAGGTGAATTGACAGTGCTGTTCCGGTTGCGGTTGGGCGATAAACTGGTATTGATTATCAGCGAGAGTATTGACTTTGACCGATAAAGTGCAGGTATGCAGAAAAGTTAGGTCTTCTAAGCTAATTTTTCGCAAAATATCGGGATTTTTGCCCGCACCTTGCACGGATTTCAGGTCATTAAACATATAGTGCCTAACCTCTAACCCTCCCGATTCCGAGCGCGTTAATCGCCACAGTCGCGGTCGGTAGGGTTGGTCTAAATTGATGATACTGGCCTGTTCGGCAAAAAGCGCGATGCTGTCTTCCCGAAATAAAGGCAACGGACGCAACCATAAACGCAGGTGAACGTACCACACCGGTTCTGCTTGCGCTTGCCGTTGATTTTCAAATTCACCCGCGAGATATCGACCAAAAGTGATTAATTCAGGGGTCATAGCTCAAAAAATTCTCCTTATTGCCTCAAAATTAATCCTAACACCCATAGAAATCACTTTTTTGACAAAAATGACCTTCAGGCTACTGGAACCCGCTTAAACCCTGCCATTCCCCCTTTAGTGTACCAATATTCCCAGCCACCGCCAGCCGCACTAGACCAATCCTTGAGGTCAAATTCACCGCTGCCGGAGGGGGTTCCTGCGATGCGATAGACTTTCACCGCTTGACCGTTGTTATTCCAGATTAAAGGCCGATCCGGCTCCATCTGTTCGGGTAGAGTCCCGTTAGTTTGCAGAAAATAGGCATCTTGTCCCTTATCGGTGCCGTTGCCATAGACTTTGGCGATACCATGCTCATCGATCGCCAGAAAAGCACCTTCTTCTAAACCGATAGCGTAGGCAGGTAGTTGATTGTGATTATCGTGTACATTACGGGCTAAAAAACCAAAAAGGCGACCATATCTTGTTTCGGGATGATCTTGATTGAGTCGATCCAAATGGGTATCTGTCACCACTTTTTTGAGAAAAGGAACCCGAATAAAATCACTCCGATAGAAGTCTTTGGTGTTGAAGTGAAAGGGATTATTTAATATTTCTGAACTCAGTACTCCTTCGTGAGTGGGCGCATAGTAAAAATCCCCCAGAATAGCCATTCCTGCGCTGGTTCCCGCCACGGGAACTTTTTTGTCGTTGATTAGATAATTGATCGCTGTTTCCACCTTTGTGCTTTCCCACAAATCCTCGTACTAATTTTGATCACCACCGGCAAAAAAAAGGATATCGGCATTACGAATATATTCGATAACATCAGGATGATTCGCCCCTTCACGACTATCAATTGATAGTTCCGCTGCCGAGCCGATCAGGGAGGGATAATTGTCGCAAATCCAATCGGCTTGACCGCCAAGATTGCCAAAGCGCAACACTAAGTAATTACCGCCTTTAGCCCGATTCAATAACCATGTGGTCGCTTGATCTTCTCCTAATTTACCTCCTTCCGCTCCCCCGATTAATAAAATACCCGATTGATGTTTTACCGACTGAAAATTGGCTTGTCCACAACGACAAGAATAATGGAAATCTCGATCATGATTGTTTGGCATAGTCTTATACCCTCTCCCCTTAGCTTACTCCTTCTATCCTAGCTTTAACTAGGACAAAATCAGAGTTTTATACCATAAAAGTTAACAACAAAGCCTCTATATGGCTGAAATCGGTAGCGGCAAAACTCCCTAGTTTACATTTTGTTAAAAATCGTCCTATAATAATTCAAGGCTAGAAACTGGCAATTATTACTGTTAAAGTTGAGAATCGGCGGGCGATATGTTAAATAGACGTTCTTTTTTGCAAGGATTAGGTACAATCGCCTTAGCGGGGGGTTTAAATGGCTGCGCTTCCGGAAGCGGCGAGCCGAGCATTTTTCTCCTGTCCGGTTCGATTCCGCCGCGATTACTAACAGATTTTCAGAAAACTATTGCCGAAAAAAAAGTAAATTTTCAGTCGGAAAGGCAGCTGAAAGAGCTATTAGAATTATTGGAAAAATGGTTAAACAATCAGGGGCAACCAACCTCACAATTTTCGTTTCCTATCCCTTTTAGGGAACAAAACCCAGCCATGGGTAATTTAGTCACCCTAGGAGATGCTTGGCTAGGAAAAGCGATTAGCAACGGTTTAATTCAACCCCTAGATACTTCTCAACTCTCTAATTGGTCAAAACTGCCCCCCCGTTGGCAAGAAAATATGACTCGCAATGCTCAAGGACAACTGGAAACAGAGGGAAAAGTCTGGGGTGCGCCCTACCGTTGGGGAATGACAGTAATTGCCTATAATGAGAAAAAATTCGCTCAATTTGACTGGCGGCCACAGGATTGGTCCGATCTATGGCGACCGGAATTAACCAGTAAAATTGCCCTAATTGATAATCGTCGCGAAGTCATCGGTTTAACCCTAAAAAAATTGGGTTATTCTTATAATTACAGTGATTTAAAACAAGTTACGGGACTAAAAGACCAGCTATTCGCTTTACAAAAACAGGTAAGATTTTATAGTTCTCAACATTACTTACAACCCCTAATACTCGGTGATGTCTGGCTGTCTGTGGGTTGGTCTAATGATATTTTACCAGTGAGCGATCGCCATAATAAAATTAAAGTTGTTGTCCCCAAATCTGGCACTTCTCTCTGGTCAGATGTGTGGGTAAAACCAGTTTTAACTACTCCTAATTCTCTTGTCCAGCAATGGATTGATTTTTGTTGGCAACCAGAATCCGCTAATAAAATTTCTTTATTTACCTCTGGATTATCACCCCTAATTCTCACTGAAAATCCCGATCAAATTCCCCCAGATATTAGAAATAATCCTTTACTTGTCAATCCAGAAGCAGTCAAAAAAAGCGATTTTCTCAACCCTTTATCGCCAGCAACCGAGCAAGAATACGAGCAATTATGGCAAGCAATACGACAGTCAGTATAGTCAGGAGATACTAGACAAAATTCTGCGGGTTGACTCTTTGTGTCCTCTGTGCCTCTGTGGTTAAAAAATGCTTATTGCCTGATCTCGAAATCAGACCAAAAAGGAATAGTTTTAAAGTAACAGTAGATACTAGGCAAAATTCTGCGATACGGAAACTTAACAAGGTATAAAATGCTCGCATTAATTACAAAACTAAGAAATTCAGAATATCTGTTTGCTTGTAAATTTGATGATGATCCTCCGAGCATTGCTTGTATATGGTTATTAACTTCTGGAGCAATTAAAGTTATATAAGCGGCGACAACAAGGATAAATCCTAGCAGATATCGATTAGACTGATTCATCAATATTAAGGTGAAAAATACATTTACCTAACTGATGACTGATAACTGATAACTGATAACTGATAACTGATTAAGCGGCTTGACTTTGGGTTTCTTGGGCGAGAAAAGTAAGGATAGAAGCTTTTTCAATTAACCCCAAAACCCTGCCGTTTTCCTCTACCACTGTCACTTGAGATAAATTTTCTCCTTCCAAAATTTTCACCACATCTAGGAGGGAAGTATTAGACAAAACCAGTTTGAGACTTTCGCTAGTTTGTAATAACTGGCCGATATTTACCTCTGTCCATTGGGAAGTGGGAATTGTTTTCAGAGCCTCTAAATTAATCACTCCTAATAGTTTACCTTCGCTATCGGTAACTAGGAATTTAGACCATTGTTGTTTACCGATAACATAATTATTAGCAAAATCGCGCAGGGTTAAATTAATCGGCACTACAGGACTATTAGGAGAGATAACATCTTTAGCACTGTAGCGACTTAGGAAATCTTGAACCTTAGCTGATTGAGCGGAAAAACCAGCATTTTGTAGGAGGAAAACGCCAATTAATAGCGTCCAAAAACTGCCAAATTGAGTGATTCCGAGAATTGATAGCGCACCGATGACAATCGCTAACCAACCAAAAAATTGACCGAAACGACTAGCGAATAAAACCCCTTTATTGGGATTACCCGTTACTTGCCAAACGATGGCTTTAAGGATATTACCACCATCTAAAGGTAAACCGGGGATTAGGTTAAATAGCCCTAGGGCGAGGTTAATATAGGCCAGGAGAGAAAGAATCGCCGCCATGGGCGCATTTAAACTAATATTGAGACCAATAATTAGGAAGATACCGAAGAGCAGTAAACTAACTAAAGGGCCGGCAATTGCTACGAGAAAAGCTTCTAGGGGAGTTTTCGATTCTCTGCCGAGAGTTGCCAAACCACCGAATAAAAAGAGGGTAATTGATTTGACTTCAATACCTTGGGCGATGGCAACAAAACTATGACCTAATTCGTGGGCAACCACGGAGGCAAATAGGAGAATAGCGGCAAAAAATCCTAAGAGCCAGGGCATAATTCCCGTTAACTGGGGAAACTGACTTAATTCTCCTCCATAGGTTAAGGTAATTAACCCCAGAACAAAGAACCAAGAAGGATTAATATAAAAGGGAATTCCAAAGAGATTCCCGACTCTAATGTTGCCATTCATTTTGTATCTTCTCCAATTGTTGGGGACTAACGCCAAGAAGATTAGGTTATCAATTACGCCATTCACTTCTGTTAACAATTGTAACAAAACTGCAAATCTCTCCGGCATTCCTTTAGGGAGTAAAAACCGTCATTGCTGTGGTTCGGTTATTTTCGTAGGAGAACTAAATTAATGATTAATTATTTACGCGGACAAGCGATCGAGGTGATCAAAACCCCCAATAACCGACTGATCTTGATTTTAGACGTAAACCAGATCGGTTACGAAATCCAAATTCCCTCGCGATTAGCCCTAGACATCGGCAAAGATAACAATGATAGTCGTCAGATTTTTACTCACCTACTCCTTCGCGAGGAGCAGCCTTTATTGTACGGTTTCGGCACCGCCCCAGAGCGAGATCTGTTTCGTCAACTGCTTTCCGTCAATGGAGTTGGAGCGCAATTAGCCCTAGCTTTAATCGATACCTTGGGGATTGAGGAACTTGTGGTGGCGATAGTGACAGGAAATACCAAAATTTTGAGCAAAACCCCCGGAGTCGGCTTAAAAACAGCAGAGAGAATCGCTTTAGAGTTAAAAACTAAATTGGCAGCATGGCGACAGCTAAAAGAAGCGACGACGACAACCACGGCAATACTACCGGCAGCGGAAATCCTCGAAGATGTGCAGATGACCCTTTTAGCTTTAGGATACAGCCGGGAGGAGATCGATCGAGCTATCGCAGTCCTCAGTCAAGATGCTTTATTTAGTAAAAATACTCAGCCAGAAGACTGGATTAAAGGGGCAATTAATTGGCTAGGCTAAATCAGTCGTCAGGAGGCAGGAGACAGGAGACAGTTTCATCTATTCTCCCCACACCCTACACCCTACACCCTACACCCTACACCCCACACCTCATACCCCACTCCGGTGCTCCTTTCTCAGGGCAAATGTTAAAAAGTATTACGAAAATAGTGAGAAGGTGAACCAGATGCCGCAAAATAGTTGCGTTAGGTCGCTCTAGCTAGGGAAGTCTTGAGACGCTGAGGCGGAAACGAGATAACTTAAGCGTAGTGACCACGACTGCTATAAAATGTCAGATTAAGTTTATTAATCTCACTTAGTTGGGAGGAATCCATCAATGAGTATCGTCACGAAATCGATCGTGAATGCTGATGCTGAAGCTCGTTACCTCAGCCCCGGCGAACTAGACAGAATTAAAGCCTTCGTTACCAGTGGTGCCGCTCGTTTACGCATCGCTGAAACCCTGACTGGCGCTCGCGAAACCATCGTCAAACAAGCTGGCGATCGCTTATTCCAAAAACGTCCTGACATCGTTTCCCCCGGTGGCAACGCTTACGGCGAAGAAATGACCGCTACCTGTCTGCGTGACATGGACTACTACCTACGTTTAATCACCTACGGAGTAGTTGCTGGTGATGTCACCCCGATTGAAGAAATCGGTTTAGTCGGTGTGCGTGAAATGTACAAATCTTTAGGAACCGACATCGGTGCCGTAGCTCAAAGCGTTCGCGAAATGAAAGAAGTTGCTACTGGTCTTATGTCTTCTGACGATGCTTCTGAAGCTTCTTCCTACTTCGATTACGTGATCGGCTCTATGTCGTAGAATAATTCCTTTGTGAATTGTTCTAGACACACCCCCCGTAAACCTCTTAAGATTAAGCAAAACCCAAGGAAGAACCACCATGCAAGACGCAATTACTTCTGTTATCAACTCTGCTGACGTTCAAGGCAAATACCTTGACGCTTCTGCTCTCGGCAAACTGAAAGGCTACTTCGCCACCGGTGAACTGCGCGTGCGCGCCGCTAGTGTCATTAGCGCCAACGCTGCCGGTATCGTTAAGGAAGCTGTGGCTAAGTCCCTGTTATACTCTGACGTAACCCGTCCCGGTGGCAATATGTACACCACCCGTCGTTACGCCGCTTGTATCCGTGACCTCGACTACTATCTCCGTTATGCTACCTACGCTATGTTAGCTGGAGATCCTTCTATCCTCGACGAGCGCGTTCTCAACGGCCTGAAAGAAACCTACAACTCTTTAGGTGTACCCATCTCCTCCACCGTTCAAGCTATCCAAGCGATGAAAGAAGTCACCGCTAGTTTAGTTGGTGCTGATGCGGGTAAAGAAATGGGGATTTACTTCGACTACATTAGCTCTGGCTTAAGCTAGAAATAACGAACTCGGACAAAATAGGTTCGGGAAGCCGAGGATGAGTGCTAGGTCTTTAAAGGCTGAATCTGTCCAAGATAGGTTTTGACGAGCTAGTATTGATCCTTGACTCCCGACCTTTGTTATTTTAGAAAAAGGCCTTCGTTAGTTTGAGCGACAAGTTTTTCAGCGATTAGGAGAAGTCAATCCATGCGGATGTTCAAAATCACCGCTTGTGTTCCAAGCCAAAGCCGCATTCGGACACAACGGGAATTACAAAATACCTATTTTACCAAACTCGTTCCCTACGATAATTGGTTTCGTGAGCAACAACGCATCATGAAAATGGGCGGCAAAATTGTCAAAGTGCAGTTAGCTACTGGCAAACCGGGAACTAATACAGGTTTACTGTAATCGGCTGCCACTAGAACTTAAAAAAAGAGGTCTTTCCAGACCTCTTTTTGCTTTAGGGATTTTTTTCAAACTGCAAAGCGGCAGAGTTGAGACAATAGCGTTTTCCCGTCGGGGGTGGACCATCATTAAAAACGTGACCGAGATGAGCATCACAGGCGGCACAAACAATCTCTGTCCGCACCATGAAAAAACTAACATCTCGCTCGTACTTAATATTAGTCTCGTTAGCAGCAGTCCAGAAACTCGGCCAACCAGTACCCGAATCATACTTGCTGTCAGAAGTAAATAACTCCGTACCACAGCAGACACATTTGTAAATACCTTTTTCCTTATTATCGTGATATTTACCAGTAAAAGCCCGTTCTGTTCCCTTTTTGCGAGTAACTTGGAACTGTTCGGGAGTTAGCTGGGCCTGCCATTCCGCCTCGGTTTTACGAACTTTTTCTACCATAGTCAGGACAACCGCCATTATGATTAAATTTCCCTTTTTAGTCTAACCTGAGTTCGAGATCTAGGTTTTTTTCATAAACATGAAGTATGACCTGATTTAGCATCGCCTTCTGACGACCTACTCCCCAAAAGGAAAACTTGGTCAGGAAACCCTATAGACTTAACATAACCTCCGCTTATCAATGGTATAAGTAACAATATCGTTAAACCCCTTTACAAACCGATACAAAGTCTTTAAGATAGAGACATCATCAATCGTACCTCGATAACTTAATAGGAATCATAAACCAATGACCACCACTCTACAACAGCGCGAGAGCGCTTCCCTGTGGGAGCAGTTCTGCCAGTGGATCACCAGCACCAACAACCGTCTTTATGTCGGCTGGTTCGGTGTGATCATGATCCCCACCCTGCTCACCGCCACCACCTGCTTCATCATCGCCTTTATCGCCGCTCCTCCT
>NZ_JAPZSS010000005.1:0-43749 GCF_027532015.1 Microcystis sp. LE19-131.1A
AAATTGAAGACATTCGTGCTTGTCTGCAATATGCTATCGCTTTAGTAGCGGCTGAAGACATTAAACTCGTGTCGGCTTAATAATGAAATTTCTTCTCGATCAAGACGTTTACGCAATCACTGCGAGATTTCTAATTGATGCTGGACATGATGTGGTTCTTGTTACTCAGCACCGACCAACCTGATACGGTCGGTGTGCAACGGGATTGTTAGACCGTACCTCACAGATCGCTTATGATCAATTTATTCTCGCATATCTAGAAGTTTAAGCCATGTCACTCACTGAGTTAATTCTTCTGGTCAACAATCTGAGCCAGACAGACAAATTATCACTCTTCAAACTCCTAGCTGCACAAATCCCGGATGCTGAACTACAGGTTATCTTTTCCGCATCAGAGTATCCGATTTGGTCGCCCTACGATGCCACGGAAGCCGCCAATATTCTGATGCATATGATTCAGGACGACCGAGAGGCATCTACCCATGCCTAGTACAGTCGAATTTCCCCTTTCCGACGATGAAGCATTACCCACGATTCCCATCACTCTGAGTCATGCAGGCCTTTCTGTTTCTGCGAATGCCCTGCTGGATACCGGATCTACGGTTAATCTATTACCTTACGACATCGGGCCGCAATTGGGTGCAATTTGGGAGGAACAAACTGTCCGCTTGCCATTGGCCGGAAATCTTGCAAGGGTTGAAGCACGAGGGTTATTTGTGTATGTTCAAATTGGGAATTTGGAACCTGTTCGTCTAGCCTTTGCTTGGGCAAAAACCTCTCAGATACCCTTAATTCTTGGGCAAACGAACTTTTTTCGAGAATTTGATGTCTGTTTTCAACGATCGCGATGCACGATCGAAATTATCCGCTTCTAATAAGGGTCGATGTGTTTTGGGTGGGATCGTGCTTTTGGTTAGTGTTGATAGAGAAAAGCAATGCTGGGTTTCCTGCCGTCAACCCAACCTACGGGCGAGGCGATCGCACTTAATCTTGGCGATCAAATATGATGTAGCGTGTGTTAGCGTTAGCGTAACGCACGGATTTTGAACATTAGATAAGGTGCGTTACATTGCATTAACGCACCCTACAAGATCGGCGATCGCACTTGGTGTTCTTGGTCTTGAGTGGCTAATTTTAGTGATGATTCTTCAGTCATAGCTGGGGTTAGCTGAGGGATGACTGGAATCGTATCGTTTATCAGCTTAGATTGGGAATCTTTAATGATGATCATGTTTATTCTCCGAAACAATTGAGATGTTTATATAGAAATTATACGGAAATTTTCCGTATATGATGTTGAGTATACCACTTTTTTGAGAATCTTTTCGCATATTACGCTCAAATGGAGTTATCGCGAGAAGTTTTCCGTCTAACGTTCCGATTGAGCGGCTGCTAGTAACCTCTGCTAATACCGACTACCTTTATCAGTCCGCTCCAATCGGGTTGTTATACGGCTGTTCGGCGCAGTGTTTTTTAAATAATTCTTGCCAAAATATCCACAGAGTTTCATTAGATTCTAATTTTAAAACACTTTCAGAAGCATGAGAGTCTTCAGAAATTATTTTGGCAACAATCTGAACGGATTCTCCTAATTTTGCGTAATCTCCTAACTCATCCATATAACGTTTAACCAAACTTAAATAATGCTCTAGATAATAAGGCAATCTATTCCTATCTCTAGCATCTCTATCTAATTGCATTGACCACTGATCAAGCAATAATTTAACCCATCTAATAGGGATCTCATTGCAATTTGTGAAACCTAATAAGTTCATGGTTCCCCAGGTATTATCGGTAAGTGAAACAATCAGTGCATTTGCAAAAGTTTCTTGCTCCGATGGTGAAAGGGTATTTGCCAGTTCCCAAATTCCACACTCACGCAGAAGAGAAAGCGCACGGTTTATCTGATCCCAGTTGCGTGTTTTTAGCGCCCGCTGTGTCTCATTGAGAATATCTTTGCCGAATAACGGTGCAAATTTATCGCCAAATAAATATGTATAATGCCCACCTTGTTCAAGTATCTTGTCTAATGGAATCAAGCTTGATGCTTCGTTCAATATAGACTGGGCAACAGGAACAATATCCGCAGCAGCAAGAAACTTAATGACAGATTCAGATGATCTCCTTCGATTAAGAATCTGAGATTTAAAGGCTATATCTATTTTTTGTTGTGCTTGCTCAGAAAGTTCATTAATACATTCTGGATAACTTAAAATCGCTTCTAAAGATCTGAGGTTCAATTCTTTATCTAGAATGTAGTCATTCCAATATGAGGAGATCTCAGATGGAATTTGCAATTCAGATTTTGCGCCCCAAATATTGACTAAAAAGCAATAAACATTAAGTTCGTGTTCTTTATTGCTAGGTGAATTAAGAGCCTTAAATAGTTCTTTGATAAGGCGTGGAACTTGCTTGGAATTTATTCGGGATACTTTCTCAACTACATGATCTTTTAATTCTGTTAACTCATCCGCAAATAATTGGTTTGAAAAGAAGGTAGGATCTTTTAATGACTCAAGTAGCTGATTAACATAAAATGTACCTAATTGAGCAGGTTGAGACAGAACAATATCGTACAGCGTTCTGATGAAGTAACGGACTTCTTCAGGAGTTGGGTCAAATAGAGTTCCGCCTTCATCGAACGAAGGATGTGCATAGCGACTTCTAGTTTTACTGAGGGATTCTAGGGTATCTGCCTCATAGCGACTAATCATAGCAACTGCCTTGGCTGCATGAATGAGTGCCTGCTCCCAATTTTGATGATCTGCTATTTTAGGTTCTAGACTTTTCCACTTTTCGATGGCGGTAGGTTCACGTTGCTCTACCAGAACCTCGAATTTCTTCACAAGATCAAACATTGTCGCAATCCAAACCGCAAGGATAGCGCTGCGATAATTACCAATTTGATAACTTTTAATAGACTCTTCCAGATACTTCTGTATCTGTGGGTTTTTAACGCTAACTAAAATCTCGTCGAAATCAAGCATACTAAATCCTCGAGTGTTTCTTTGTGAAGTCAAATATAGCTTGAATCTAAACTTTGGAGTGATTAGCCACAAACAGGCTTTCGTTTATGTCCTCACCCCAGATGATGCCGTATAACTATATATTATGCGGAAATTTTCCGTATATCACGCTAAATACGCACTTTTTAAAGAATCTTTCCGTATATTACGCTCAAATAGAGTGATCGCGAGAAGTTTTCCGTATAATATTACAATAAGCGTGTTATGCCGATTAGCGTACTCTGTGATGAACCCTCCCCCACCCCGAAAACTCCTAGACGTAGTGCGTGAAACCATTCGCCTCAAACACTACTCCTACCGCACCGAACAAACATATCTGGACTGGATTAAGCGTTATCTGCTCTTCCATCAGAAAAAACATCCCCGTGAAATGGGGGGTGAAGAAATTAGAGCCTTTTTGACCCATCTTGCCGTTGATAAAAACGTTGCCGCCGCCACCCAAAACCAAGCCCTCAACGCCATCCTTTTCCTTTATCGAGAAGTTCTTAAAATTGAACTGGAAAATATCGGTACATATTTACGGGCAAAAGGTCACAAACGTCTGCCCACCGTCCTCACTAAAGAAGAAGTGCAAAACGTCATGAAGCACCTCAGTGGTGTAGAGCATATTATCGTTCAACTGCTTTATGGTAGCGGGTTGAGATTGGCTGAAGCCCTCAATTTGCGCGTCAAGGATGTAGATTTTGCCCAAAATCAACTGATTATCCGCGATACCAAAGGCAAGGAAGACCGCGTAACCCCCCTACCCCAACGCCTTCAAACCTCTCTCAAAGAACATCTCCAAACTGTACAACGCCTACATCGACAAGACTTGGAAAGAGGTTACGGTTCTGTTTATTTGCCCTACGCCCTGGCGCAAAAATATCCAACAGCTGACCGTGAATGGATTTGGCAATATATTTTTCCGTCCTACACCCTATCCCAAGACCCGCGATCCGGCGCAACCCGCCGCCATCATCTCCACGAAAGCACCATCCAAAAAGCTCTCAAACAAGCCGTTCAGCTATCTGGCGTACCTAAGCGAGTCAGTTGCCATACTTTTCGCCATAGTTTTGCCACCCATCTCCTGCAAAATGGTTATGATATACGCACCGTTCAGGAATTGCTAGGCCATAAAGATGTCAGAACGACAATGATTTATACCCACGTTTTAGCCAGAGGCGGCAGAGGTGTGAGAAGTCCCCTTGATGATTGACTGATTGGTAATGACAGATAGTCTATAATTTACATAATAAACCAGGGAATTATTAAATTATGACTGCTACCGTTATCGATATTGGAACCTTAATTATTAGTAGCTAAAAATGGCTGATGATTTTGATGTTTTACCCGATGATATTATTAACAGTTTTGAAAGAGAGTAATTTTAAAATATTTACTAGATACTCATATTTTGCTTTGGTGGTTAGATAATAATAAAACTCTGAGTAAGTCAGCAAGACAAATAATTTCTAATTCAGAAAATGCTATTTTTGTTAGATAGTAGGTGCAGTGGTCACTGTCATTCAACCGACACGGGGTCGAGCGAGCCTCGGTTAAGATTGCCGGTCTCGAACAAATTTTCACAGTTTTAGCAACCAAATGAATTACCAGCGGTCGCAACGCGCTCGCTACGCGAGACCGCACAACAAACTGCGATCGCTGACTAGGTCATTCTCAACCCACCAAAGTTAGGATTGCTCATCGAAGAAATTGAATCTCTTGAGAAGCAATTACTGAGCTTGGGGGTTGAGAGTCGAAGTTATCCCTTAAATGAGCTAATCGCCTTTAGCTCGGCTTTTATGACGATGAAAGCCATTGCCAGCAACTTAAATCAAATGAGTCAAGACTTACCTGCCTACACCCAATAGGGGCTAAATCCCTTCTTTTCTAGCTAAAAGGACGGGACAGTTGACATTAACCCGCACATAATCCGAGAGGGAAGTACCGAGAAGGCGATCGAGATCCGGTAAACTCTTAGCCACGGAAGGACGGCGATCGGGCGAACCCAACAGTAAGAGATCCACATTATAATCATCGACGAGTTTGCAGAGTTGTTCTCCCGGTTTACCCCCCGTCACCACGCAGCGATAGGGTATATTCATCCGTTTTACTTTTGCCACTGCCGGCCCTAAAATCGGGTTTTCTTCCATTTCTTTGGGGGAAGTGGGGGCAAATTCTGGTTTTAAGTCGGGGTTGACGCGGGCCAAAATTAACTCTGCTGAAGGATAGTCTCGCAGGAGATGAATAGCCAGATCGAGAGCTAAATCAGCCGAGCTAGACTTATCGAGAGCTACCATCACCTTTTTGATTTTTTTGACGTAAATATCGTCTTTTACCAATAACATCGGGTGATTAGTCAGTTGAAAGACGTATTGACTGACGGAATTTTCTAGAATTGCCTCCAGTCGCTTTAGTCCTCGGGAACCCATCAGGATCAAATCGGCCCCGATTTCGTCGGCAACTTGACAGACGGTATCTTTGGGATCTCCTTGACGCAGAATCGTGGAGACTTTGCTCGGTTCAATTTTGACTTCTTGCAGGATTTTAGTCAGCATTTGGGTTCCCTCTTCCCATTTACTGGCCAGAGCTTCGGTGGTAATCTGAGGGGGAACAACCCGGAGAATGGTAATCGACGCTTTCCGGATAGCCGGGAGATCCATCAATGCTTGTAGCATTTCTTGGGTTTGACCTGCGCCGGAATCAGCGTATAGTATTTTCTCTAGCATAAGATTAAACTCGGTCTATGATCTTAATGGTTTTCGCTAATTTTCAGCATACTGCTAATGTTGTTCCCGAAATTTAACAACTTATTAAGCGCTTTTTCTTAGCTTCATGCGATGCCGCATTTGAGGGTGTGTTAAGTATTTATGCTTAATTGACTAGAAATACTTTGCCCAAAATCATCGTGTCAAGCGTTCATTTGTATTGTATTTTGGTTGCAATGCTGGAGATATCTTTTAATCACAGCTAAATTGACCATTTAATTGATGATTATTCATGGTTAATTCTCCAGCAACCACGAGAATTTTTGATTTTTACAAGAGGTCTAGTTATGTCTTTATCAATTCGGGTAATTATCCTAGTAGCGACGACAGTTTATCAGACGCTATCTGTTTGGTTAGAAGAACAAAAAGCACCGCCGGGTAATTTGATTAATCTGGGTAAATATCGCCTACATTTTTGTCTAGTGGGAGAGGCTAGTCCCACTATTATTATTGACCATAGTTTAGGGGGAATTGAGGGATACTTTTTACTAGAAGAATTGTCACAATTAGCTAGGGTTTGTATTTATGATCGAGCCGGTTATGGTTGGAGCGATTCTAGTCCATATCCGCGAACTAGCTACCAAATTGTTCAGGAATTAGATCAATTACTAACCCAAGCAAAAATAGAACAACCTTATATTTTAGTTGGTGATTCTTTTGGCAGTTATAATGTTCGACTGTACGCTCATCTGTTCCCAGAAAAAGTATTAGGTTTGGTACTCACCGATGGTTTACACGACAAAGGAATGCTGAAAATGTCGCCAGCATTAAAGGCATTAAAATTATTTTTCATCTCTGGATTTTTGATGTCGATTATCGGCTCAATTTTAGGCATTATCCGAGTTCTGAGAGTTTTGGGAGTTTTTGAATTATTAAAACCAGAATTGCGTCGCTTTTCCCCAGATTCTTGTGATCGAGTTAAGCGTTCTTTCTGTCGCGTTAAACACTGGATGACGATGAGTAGAGAAATGTTTAATCTCGACCAAAGCGCTCGTCAGGTGAGTGAGGCTAACAATTTCGGTAATTTACCGATAGTTAGTATTAAAGCTAATTCTTTTTTTAAACCTTCCCTTTGGACTCGCTTTATTCCCCTCAAAAGTGCCAACCAACTCCGGGAGGAGATGCACCTAGAATTAGGCAAGTTATCCAGAGATTTTCTGCAAATACAAGCGGATAAAAGTAGTCATTTTGTCTGGATGGATCAACCAGATGTGATCATCGATGCGGTCAGAATTTTGCTTGACAAAATTAACTCTATGTGCTAGGTAAGTAGTTGGACAAAAGTAAAGTTAACTGTGGGGTAAGGAGTCAGTAGCCGGTTGTCAGGAGCCGGTCGTCAGTAAGAATTGCGGCAATTTACATTTCTTAAGATAGACAACAGAATTTATGTCCGACTACTTAATAGGGTAAAATTAACTTTTTGGTTAGGATAGGCAAGAGGCAAGAGATTCGATCGAGATTAGCTGAAATTCTAGAGAATTATTGCATAATTAAGGTTTGCTGAATAAATCTAAAAACCTTGTTGGATAAAAATTTTAGACTTTTTTGATATCAAAAAGTGTCAGCCATTGGAGTGAACGGGGGGGAATAAAACCCCACACCCTACACCCCACACCCTACACCCCACCAACAGACTTTTTCAGCATACCCTAATTATTGAGGGTAATAATCTGAGCGCTAAAACCCTGTTTAGTTAAATCTTGTACCCGTTGTTTAGCTTGGTATTGTTGCTGAAATAACCCCACTTGAATAACATTTTCTCCCGCGCGGATAAATGCGAGGGGTTCAATTTCTTGAATTTTTGCCAACGCTTCCGCACTATTACTACTAACTTCCACGCGAAAGAGTTGATTAGCGGCAATAACCCGCTGCTGTGGTGCGGGGGGTTTATTGGCGCGATTTTGAGGTCTGGGTGCTGGTGGATTGACAGTTTGACGATTATGATTATTAACCACCGTAGCATCGGCGGGCCGCACGGTAGCGGGAGCTTGAAAAACGTATTCTCTCAGGGGTTGATTACCAGAAACTGGGGCAGCCACCGGGGGGCGAACTGATCGAGAATTAACGAGGGGTAAATTTAAGGGTGAACATTGGGAACAATTAACAGCACTGGGACTGTCTGAACGTTTAGTTGGTTGTCTCACCGCCGGCGGTGGGGGCAAACGACGACCGGGATAAAGATTCTGGGCAAAAGATAAGTTTGCTTTTAGCAGCAGCGTTCCTTGAGCGATTATCCCGACTTTTAACCAAAATAAAGCCGAGAAAAACAGTAGGTTTGTTCTCATCATGCTGGTTTGTCCTCACACGAAATTTGGGTACACCATGTCCAAATTTTAAAGTAGGAGATGCTAGTCTAGAAAGTATATTGGTTAAAAATCATTACAAGATTTATGGGAAAAGTTGTTGTCGGTCTATCAGGGGGAGTAGATAGCTCTGTTGCCGCTGCCGCCTTACACGCTCAAGGTTATGATGTTATCGGCTTGACCCTGTGGTTAATGAAGGGTAAAGGTCAATGCTGCTCCGAGGGTATGGTAGATGCGGCCTTTATTTGTGAGCAGTTGGGGGTTCCCCATCATATCGTCGATAGTCGCGAGCTTTTCCAAAAAGAAATTATTGATTATCTAGTTTCCGGTTACGAAGCGGGAATCACACCGCTGCCCTGTTCTCAGTGCAATAAAGCGGTAAAATTTAGCCCGATGCTGCATTATGCTAGGGAAACCCTAGAAACGGACACTATTGCCACCGGTCACTACGCTAGAATTCGTTTTTCTCCTGAAAATAACCGTTATCAACTGCTGCGCGCCGTCGATAAAAATAAAGATCAATCCTATTTTCTCTATGATCTAACTCAAGATGTACTGCGTGGGACTTTATTTCCCTTGGGCGAACAAACCAAGGCAGAAACCCGCAGGATTGCCCAGGAATTTGGCTTAAAAACGGCAGATAAACCCGATAGTCAGGATTTGTGCTTGATTGAAGCTCACGGAACTATGCGATCATTCTTGGATAAGTATATCGCCGTTAGTGAGGGCGATATAGTAGATCTCGATGGCAAAGTTTTGGGTAAACATAGCGGTATCCATCATTATACGATCGGACAACGCAAAGGCATCGGCATCGCCGCCGCCGAACCCCTCTACGTGGTAAAACTCGATCCCGTCATGAATCGGGTTATCGTCGGTAATCGCGAAAGTGCCGTTAGTGCCGCTTGTCTTGTCGGACGGATGAACTGGGTTTCTATTGCTGAACCCACCACCCCTATCCGCGCGCAAGTACAGGTCCGTTATCGTTCTCCGGCCGTTCCCGTCAATGTTATTCCCCTAGAAAATAATCAAGTGAAACTGGTTTTTGATGAACCACAATTTAGTATCACTCCGGGCCAGGCAGCCGTGATTTATGAAGGGGAAATCGTTCTCGGTGGGGGGATTATCTCAGGAGCCACCCCATAGGGAGAGCCACCAATTCACAAAATAACCTGATTATGGTTCGGGGGTCATTCTGCCAATTAGGGACTCTCCCCAGCAGATTTAGCTAAAAATTAACGACGGGGTACAGAAGCCTCGATGTTAATATTCATAGCGGAGACTCTTGGTACAGGATTGCCTTTGGCGCTACCGAGACCCCGGGCCATAGCCAAGAAGCTGGAAGGATCGCCAGCTTTGGGTTTTTGCTCTTGGGGAACATAGCGACGGACAGCATTCTGCCAAACGATTTGGGGGAAGCCCAAAATACCACGATAGTAGCCATCGTAGCGAGGCGAGGTGATGTTGAATGGACGTTCACCGATTTCGCGGCTGGCTAGGGTGCGACGACGTTGGTAGGGAACGGTATCATAACCAAAGCTTTGCAGATACTCGTCACTGTTGAGAAGTTGATCGACAAAACCTTGAATCCCTTTGGTGGCAACGACAATCGACCAAGCAATTTTTTCTCTTTCGCTATAGACATCGCGACCGAGGACTCTTTGTACTACCTGTTCGACAAAGCGATAGTTGCTGTTTTTCTCGTAGAAGCTGTTATAGAAGGTTTTCGATAACAGTAAACCACGAATGAAATCCCGCACGGATAATTGTCCATTGCGTAATTGGGATTCGAGGAAAGGTTCCCGATCCCATTTGAAGGCATGGAAGAAAATCTGACGGTAAGCGGCTTCGATTAAATCGTCCAGGTCGGTAGGGGAGAGGACATTTTCTGTCGTGTAAACTTTCGGTTTTTCGTCTCCACCGACATCATAACCAGCTACCCGCACGTTTTGGGACTTGGGGGCGTAATTTAAAAGAGGAATGGCCAAGGGTAAACCTCCGTATCCTTAGAAATGCTTAAAAAACTTTCCTCCTAATGATAAGGGAGTAGGTGCCAACTAGAAAAGAAATATTAAAAATTCTTACAATTGTTAAGAAAACTTGCTTACCATCCAGGGTGTTGGGGAGCGCCGGAGCAGGGAGAGGGGAGAAAAAAGCGTTCGACTGATAACTGATAACTGATAACTGATAACTGAATTTACCAGCCACTAATCGAATAGGATGATGGTTCGGGGGAATCACTAGAGACTGACTCCGATGACTGATTGCGGGATTCAGCACAAAAAGTGGCCGTATTAAAACCGCCAAAACGTTGAACTGTGCTAGTGCGGAGACGTAAATCGGCATCGGCAAACCAAAAACGCTCGATCGAGGTCATAGTTTCGTATTCTGTAATTAAGACTAAACCTTCCTGTTCATCAATGTGATAACGGCCCGCCACGGGAATGATTTCCGCATAACCTCGCTCCCGCAGGAGAACACCAGCTTGGGGATTATCTTCATCGGGAATTAGCGCAAAAACGGTGGTTCCTTGATGATTTTCGTCTTCTTTGTCCCACTGCATCGAACCATCCCAACTGACAAAGGCACCCCCCACAGTCTTAGCGGGATCGACTTCGTGCATTTCACAGATAGCGATAATTTTCGGGTTATCGGCGCTTAAAGCTTCCACATAAATCTCGGAATCGCCAGTTTCTGCGCGTCGAAAGGGTAAATGATGGGTGGTGCGCTGAGATTTCCACTGTCCCGCACTTTTCTGAAAAAAGGTCATCCCGTCCATAGTTTTTATGCTCTATTTTTCCCATCTATTTTAACGCCATGGCCGTTTTCTGTAACCCTTGTCGGCTCTTCTCGACTTTGTGTGATAATTTTTGCTTATGAAATCGTGAAATGTTTACTGGGAAAGACTTTTAGGACTATTTTGTTAAATAAACTATCAGTATAGACCTCGTTTCCACACAGAAACCAGAAGAGCCCCTTGTCCCCCTCTCTCTCTCATTCATCCCCAAAATAATCATGATCAATTCTCTTGATTTCATAGATTTTTTGGGTCGATACACCTAAGTTATAATCAATCATCAATTGACTTAATTCTTCCCCATCAATCAGCACTATTTTTATCTCATTTCTGGGGGCATATTCTAAAGCCTCTTGGGTAAAATAGGAAGTGGTGATAAAAATACCTTTTTTGGCTCCTTGTCCCGCTAATGCTCCGACAAATTTCTGGATTTCTGGACGACCAACGGCATTATTATCAGCCCATCTTTTGGCTTGAATATAGATTATATCTAAACCGAGTCTATCTTCTTTTATTATCCCATCAATCCCTTGATCCCCGCTCTTACCCACTGCTTTACCTGCATCTCTAATCGAGCCACCATAACCCATTTTTACCAGTAATTCTACTACTAATTTTTCAAAAGCATCTGGGGATAATTTTCGCAGAATAAAAAGTAAGTCTGTTGCTAATGCTTGACGAATTTCTTGATAGGAGTTTTCTAGTAATTCCTCGGGATTTTGTTCTTGATCAGAAGTTGATAAATTGCTTTCAAGAGTAATAGTTTCATTTTGCTTATTGACTCGATTGAATTCTTGAAATTCGGGAAACTGTCTGAGAAATTTGGCATCAATTCGAGCAGGATTTTGAGATAAGATTTCTTTTCCTTTCTCAGAAATTACAAAAGTTGCCCTTTGGGGTGACTCAATTAATCCCGCTTTCTTTAAATAGGTTTTTGCCCAACCGACTCGATTAGAAAAAATTTCTTGTTGTCCACTGGGAAGCATTTCTTTTCTTTCCGCTTCCGTGACTAGAAACTCTCTGACCAAGGCTTCAAAAATTTCTCGATATTTATAAACTTTGCCATCTGCAAGTATTTTTAATAGAGGCAACATAATCGATTGAAAATCGGGAATAGGCATAGTTCGGCTGAAAAGCGGGGGCAGTCATCACAATTATACAGCAACAATCTCCAAGAATTTAGATAGATAATAATAACAAATCTGTTTTTAATAGTGCGATTAAATCCCAATCGAACTTTAAAAACCCACTCCCTACTTCCCTAATTACCCACTTCCCAGAAAAGCCTTTTCAGTGATCAGTAAACAGTAAACAGTGAACTGAAAACTCACATCTGATAACTGATAATTGATAACTGATAACTAAATATAACTTAACTCAGTAAAAAAGACCTATTCGGATGGACAAGAAAGCCTTTTTTCAGTGCTTCTCGTCCTAACAACATCCGAAAACCCATGACATCGCGATTAGTCAAGGTTAATTCGATCGGCCATTGACGACCGCCAAGTGATACACTTGTTCTAATAACGGGACGTAGTTGACTTTGACCCCCGGAATTTTTTACCCGTCGCCATTCGAGGATTTCTGCGGTAGTGGTGACAGTGTGGCGACTATCTTTTTGGTAGGGATGAACTTGAAAGCGCAGCCAATTGCGATCGCCATCTCGAAAAGGATGCAGATCAAAAGCGTGTAAGGCCGAGGAGCGAGCGCCTGTATCAATCTTGGCCTTTATTTTGGTAATGCCTAAATCAGGTAAATCGAGCCATTCTCGCCAACCGATGATGATTTTATCGGGTTTCATCCGTCTATTTAGTTTTTTCTTCTTCAATCTCCCGCTGCATTTGGGCGATTTCTTCGGGAGTCATCGCTTCCAGACGTTTTTTAAAGACGGCATCTTCGTAATCCTTGCGCTGTTGGCCGTAGGTCATATTATCGGTGGCGACTCGAAACAGATAGGTAAAAATCCAACCGATGACACCACCCACCAACACCGCTTGACTCCAAATTCCCGCCGAAGCACTATCTAAACCAGTTTTTTGCAGGATAATGTAGAGGATGCCGCCCATAGCAAACATCCCTATACCGATCCCGATGACATCAATGCGTCTCATGGGTTTTTTTGGGTTGATAACTTAAGCTTTGAGGGTACGACGTTGGGGACGGAAGTTAAGGAAAGGACTTAACAACAGCATCCCGGGAAAGAAAAAGCTCATCAGAAAGTACATAAACCCTCTTTCCCAAGAAGATGCCACATACCAGCGCGTATTGAGGTAGTAGTAGATAACGGCGGGAATGACGAGCAAATACAAGACACTGAGAGATAGGTAGATCAGGGCGATGATAATGGTTTCTTGCGTCAGAATTGATTGCATAAGGATTGATTTTTCTCAATGGCTGTCGGTGAACGGCAATTCACCTGCTGATTATTTTACCCTGTCTTTCCCCCTTTGTGGCGATCGAATTGGCGGGCTAAAATAATTTACTGAAAATACTCTTGCTAATTAAATTATTTATGATATGATAAAAAATTGTCGGTTAAATAACGGGGGCGTGGCGGAATGGTAGACGCTACGGACTTAAAATCCGTTGAGCCTTATAAGCTCGTGAGAGTTCGAGTCTCTCCGCCCCCATCGATCGAAGTCTATATTTCAACTGAGTATTGGGTATTTTAGTACAAATGCCCTGTCACCTAGGAAAAACTTTTTCAGCCAGCCCTATCTAAAATATCCAATAATTCTAGGGGATGGTGAATGAGATGATCGGGGTTAAATTGGGTGAGAATTTGAGGGGAATTAAAGCCCCAAGCGACGGCCACCACTTGCACTTGACTTTTTTTGGCAGCAGTAATATCTCTGGTTTCATCGCCGACATAAATCATTTCATCGGGACAGAATTTATTTTGTCGGATCAGGCGATCAAGAATTTTGTGTTTGCCGAATAAAGGCGTTCCCGAACAGATAAAATCAAATAAATTTAAGAGTTGATTATTTGCTAAAAATATGGTGACATTTTCTTTGGTATTAGAAGTGATTATTCCTAATCTATAGCCTCTTTCTTTAAGAGTAGCGAGGCAGGGATGCCAGCCATGAAAGGGTTTCAGGCAGTCAATTTGTTTATTTAATTCTCGTTTAACTCGATAGAGTAAAAAAGGGATTTTAACGGGAGAAACTTGGGATTGTTTAATAATTTCTTGGGAACTAAGGTTTTTTAGTCTGGCCAAATCTTCCTCATTGACGGGTTGATAACCAAAATTTTTAGCCAAACGATTGACAATCTCCACGAAAGTATCGTGGGTATCGGCGATAGTACCATCAAAATCGAACACGACTACTTTAATTGTCATCTTGTGGGGGGTGAGGGGAATGGGCTAAATTAGCTTGGGCATTACGTCGCCACTGCTGGGGTTTAATTCGACGTAGGGCTGACGAGATAAAACGACGATCCCACTCCTCTATAGTTAGATTAGCTAATTCCTCCAACTTTGGCGAGAGGTTTTCCGGACGAGGTTGAAAATCCTCCACGTCGGTAACTTGGGCAAAACGTTGATTCCAAGGACAGACATCTTGACAGATATCGCAGCCAGCTACCCAACCTTGTAAATTCTTGGCAATTTCTGTAGGCAAAGTTACAGCACGATTTTCGATGGTATGGTAGGCAATACAGCGATTAGCATCCACCACATAGGGACTAACTATTGCTTGGGTGGGACAGGCGCTTAAACAACGGCTACAGGTGCCACAATGGGCGCTATGGGGTCGATCGGGTTCTAAAGGTAAATTAGTTAATATTTCGCCCAAAAACACCCAACTGCCGTAATTACGGGTAATTAAGTTACCATTCTTGGCAATCCAGCCGATCCCTGCTCTTTGCGCCCAAACCTTATCCTGTACTGGTCCAGTGTCCACATAGTAACGGGTTTGAATTTGCTCCCCCTGACTTTCTAACCATTGACTGAGGGCTTTTAATTTTTTACTTAATACTTTGTGATAATCCCTTCCCCAAGCATAACGGGAAATTTTGCCATGGTTTTGATCTTGACTGTGTTGCTGGGGGGTGTAGTAGTTAAGGGCGAGACAAATTAGCGATCGCACTTCTGGCCAAAGAGTTTTGATATCCTGTCGTTTCGGGTTAGTCATCCAATCCATATCAGCTTGATAACCCCGCTCTAACCAGCTTTTTAGATGGGATACCGCCGAGTCTTGACTATCCACAGAGGCAATACCGACCCCATGGAAACCTAACTCTAGTGCTTTTTCTTTGATTTGTGTTTCTGTCACCATAGAAATATCTTAAGTCAAGTATTTGTAACAATTATTTACAATGATCGATTTATCGAGCCAAATCCCAGGCTGAACAATTAGAAACCATGATTAACGAAGAAACTGTGGTTCCCGTCCCCGCTATATCGTCCTCATACTAAATCCAGTTATTAAAAACTGATTATTTATTCTCGGTTTTGCATGAGTGCATGAGTAGAAAACGGGTTTCTCGGAGAAACCCGTTTTCTGTGCGTTACTCAACGGATTTAGTATAACTATTGACTTGCTCAATTAACACCCGTCCCTAAAATGACTTGCACTTTGCTAGTACAATTATAGTAAAACAAGAAAGATTAAAACAAATAACCATGTCTCAACCGATTACCATCGAAGATATCTATAAACTTTTTGAGAAAACTAACGAAAAGTTTGAACAATCACGCCAAGAATACGATCGCCGGGCTGCCGAAGCCAAGGACGAAGCCGATCGCCGGGCTGCCGAAGCCGATCGCCGGGCCGCTGAATACGATCGCCGGGCTGCTGAAGCCAAGGCCGAAGCCGATCGCCGTTTAGCCAAGCTAGAGAAAACAGTGGCTAATACCAGTCGTGCGGTGGATAGTTTAACCACTCGCTGGGGAAGATTTGTCGAGGAATTAGTCGAACCTGCTGTTATTGGCCTATTTCGTAGCAAAGGTATCGATGTTAAAGAAACCTACAGTCGTGCCAGGGTAAAACGGCAAGGAATAGCCATGGAGATTGACATTTTAGCCGTCGATGAAACCGAGGTAGTTTTAGTAGAATGTAAGTCTCGTTTATCGAAAGATGATGTCAACGATTTTTTAGAAAAATTAAGTCGATTTAAACAGGCATTTCCCCATTATAGAAACTATCAGGCTTATGGTGCAGTGGCGGGAATAGAAATAGACGAAGGAGTAGATCGTTATGCCTATAAACAAGGTTTATTTGTAATTAAACCATCGGGAGAAACGGTAGAAATCATTAATGATTCTGGTTTCGAGCCTAAATTATGGTAGGAGAAAGATGGGTCTTTCATCTGGCAAAGTATTGGCGGGAGGTCTAATTTTTCCAATCTAGCACTAAACTAACTTATGGATACGATGCAGGATTAGTATTCATATCTTGGTTAAGTAACACCTTGCATAATTAATTTTTGAGGATTCAAAAACCGCAAAAATAAGGACTAAATCACCTAAAATCTGTGAATAGAGCATTTAAAATTCTCCTGACTACTGACGACCGGCTCCTAACCCCAACAACAATTTTTGATTTTTACCAGAGGTCTAGTAACGTCTTGTCCTAAAATTGCCAATAGCCAGTTTCAATGCACAAGAGTCTGATAGCTAAAAACTGGCTCCAGTTTTTGACCGGGATAGCACAGCTTGATCGCAGTGGATCGTAAAATGAGATAATGCTAACTTTGAGAGTCAGAGAGACTATGAGTGAATTCGACTACGATTTAATTATTATCGGTGCTGGAGTTGGTGGCCACGGAGCAGCCCTACACGCGGTCAAATGTGGGCTAAAAACGGCTATTATCGAAGCCAAAGATATGGGAGGAACCTGTGTTAATCGAGGTTGTATTCCCTCTAAAGCTTTACTGGCAGCCTCGGGACGAGTGCGCGAATTGGCCGATAGTGACCATCTGAAAAGTTTAGGTATTGCCATCGGTGGCGTGAATTTTGACCGTCCGACAATTGCCGATCATGCTAACAACCTTGTCAGTAAAATTAGAGGCGATCTCACTAATAGTCTTAAACGTCTCAAGGTTGATACTATCCACGGTTGGGGAAAAATCGCCGGCCCGCAAAAAGTTAGCGTCATCGGGGATAGTGGCGAAAAAATCTACACCGCTAAGGATATTATGCTCTGTCCGGGGTCGGTTCCCTTTGTCCCACCGGGGATCGAGATCGATCATAAAACGGTTTTTACCAGTGATGAGGCCGTTAGATTAGAAACTTTACCCAAGTGGATCGCAATTATCGGTAGTGGTTATATCGGTCTGGAATTTTCGGATATATACACCGCTTTGGGTTGTGAAGTGACGATGATCGAAGCTTTAGACAGTCTCATGCCTGGATTTGACCCAGAAATCTCGAAAATCGCGGAAAGAGTTCTGATTAAACCTAGAGACATCGAGACTTATGTGGGAGTTTTGGCAAAAAGTATTAAACCGGGGAATCCTGTGGCCATTGAACTGGTGGACGCAAAAAGTAAAGAAGCGATCGAAATTTTAGAAGTAGATGCTTGTTTAGTCGCTACAGGGAGAATCCCAGCGACCAAGAATCTCGGACTGGAATTTGTCGGGGTAGAACTGGATAAACGCGGTTTTATTGCGGTTAATGACAAAATGCAGGTAATTCAGGACGGTGAACCGATTCCCCATCTCTGGGCTGTGGGCGATGCTACGGGTAAAATGATGTTAGCTCACGCTGCTTCGGGTCAAGGGGTAATAGCCATTGAAAATATCTGTAATCGCCCAAAAACCATCGATTATCGCAGTATTCCCGCCGCCGCTTTTACCCACCCCGAAATTAGTTATGTGGGTTTAACGGAACCGCAAGCAGAAGTTTTGGCACAGCAAGAAGGGTATAAGGTTGCTTCTGTCAAGACCTATTTTAAGGGAAATTCTAAAGCTTTAGCGGAAGGAGAAACGGAAGGCATCGCTAAAGTCGTTTATCGTCAGGATACGGGGGAATTACTCGGTGTTCATATTATCGGTATCCACGCATCGGATTTAATTCAAGAAGCGGCCAATGCGATCGCTGAACGTAAATCTGTCCATGAACTCGCTTTCCGCATCCACACCCATCCAACTCTCTCAGAAGTCCTCGACGAAGCTTATAAACGAGCAGAAGTAGCAGCATAGAGTCAGTTATCAGTTATCAGTTATCAGTTATCACCGTTAAGTTTCCGACTCCTGAATTCTGACTCCTTTCTCTTTTTTTACTTTTTACTTTAAAGATTATGTTTGGATTAGGTTGGCCAGAAATAGTAATTATTGCTGTGGTTATTGTCCTGATATTTGGACCGAAAAAAATACCCGAATTTGGGGCAGCTTTGGGGAAAACTTTACGGGGATTTAAGGAAGAAATCAATCAAGATGAGCAAGAAATTGAAGACAGTGACGAGAAAATGAGATAGATTTCGGCTCTCAGGGCGAATGCAATTCGCCCCTACAATAATATTATTGCGCCAATGGTAGGGGCGCACCGCGTGCGCCCAAAAATTGAGATGCCCCCCCTAATTTGTTAAGCTAAAGGTTTTGATGTACTTAGTTTCTAACCTTCTTTTTAGGTAGGAGAATTGCCAGATTCTTTCTTGGAGCCTCTTGCCCTCAGAAGCTGATTACTGTTTACTGATCACTGTTCACTAAATATCTGCTTCTCCCCCCACCACCACATCGCGGATACGGAGACTGGGGCCACCGCAGCCGACGGGTAAACCACTTTGACCCCCTTTTCCGCAGCCTCCCGACTCATCCCAGTGGAAATCATCAGCAATTGCCTCAATATTGGCTAGGGTTTTAAAGACATTACCGGAGAGAGTCACATCTTTAACCGGTTCAGCAATTTCTCCATCGCGAATCATCCAAGCTTCCCCGGCGCTAAAAGTGAACATTTCGCCGTTAGTCATGCCTCCCTGCCAATTTTGGGCATAAACTCCCGTTTTTATCCCCGAAAATAACTCTGGAACGGGAGTGGTTCCCCGTTCAATCCAAGTGTTGGTCATGCGGACAATGGGCGGATAATGATAATTGAGACAACGGGCGTTACCGGTCGGTTTTTCGCCTAATTTGCCCGCCGTTTCCCGCGAATGCAGTCTTCCCACCAAAACCCCATCTTTAATTAACTGAGTCGTCGTCGCAGGGGTTCCCTCATCGTCATAAAAATAACTGCCCCGATGACCTTCCGGATGGGCCCCGTCAAAGATTTGCAGGTTATCCGGTCCGAAACGTTTGCCCATACTCATCACTTCCAAAAGGTCAGGATTTTCGTATAACATATCTGCCTCGGAAAGGTGGCCAAAAGCCTCATGGACGAACAGACCGGTTAAAATGGGATCGATGACGACGGTGTAGGTATCGCCCTTGACAGGGGGCAAAACTAGGGCTTGTACGGCCCGTTTAGCCGACCCTTGCACCTGTTCTTCTAAATTGACCAGATCCTCGAAAGCTTTTCGGGATCCTGTGGTTTCCCGGCCCGTTTGTACGCTGTCCCCATCCCTAGCGGTGGCCGAAAAACGCATTTCTAAGTCTGACCATTTTTGTTCGATTAAAGTCCCGTCAGAAGTGCCTAAAAGAATATGTTGACTGCTATCGCTGTAACGGACGGAAGTGGTGGCAATACTGGCATGGTGCTGACGCAATAGGTTATTATAGCGATCGCAGAGGGCTTTTTTATCGGCTAATGGCACTAAACGGGGATCCGTTCCCGTTAAAGGCAATTCACAGGAGATAATTACAGGTTCTACCGGAGCAATCAGGGTTTCTTCTTCCCCAATTAAACGGGCAGCAGCGATCGCATCTTCTAATCGTTCCTGTAAACTGGATAATTGATTAAAGCTGGCAAATCCCCAACCTCCTTTATAACAGGCGCGTACCTGACCACCGATAGCAATACCTTCGCTGAGGGTTTCCACTCGTTCGGAACGCAGTAGAATATTCGTCCCCCGCGCTTCTTCCAGACGAATTGTCAGGAAATCGACGCGGTTTTTATAACGGTTAATCAGTTCGCTAATTAGGTTTTTATAATCGTTTAGAGTATCGGTCATGGGAATTAGGAAGTGGGGTGTGGGGTGTGGGGTGATGGGAGATTTTTTGCTGTGATCAGTAAACAGTAAACAGTAAAGAGTGAACTGATAACTGCTCACTGATAACTGATAACTGATAACTGATAACTGATAACTGATAACTGATAACTGAAATTAGGCGAGATAATCCTGTAAAGCTTTCACCTCTAAAGGTTGAGATTGCAGGGATTTTAAGGCCGCTACCGTCGCTTTTGCCCCGGCGATAGTGGTGATAATTGGTAACTTATAATCGAGGGCAGTACGGCGAATTTTTCGGCCATCGTTTTGGGATTCTTCACCACTGGGAGTATTGACAATAAACTGAATCCAGTCATTTTTGATCCAATCGACAACGTCGGGACGGCCTTCGTGAATCTTCAGCACTAAATCGATATTTTCGCAACCGTTTTCTAACAAAACTTTACGAGTTCCGGAAGTGGCGACGACGCGAAAACCGAGGGATTGCAGATCCTTAACCACGGGAACCATGGGGGTTTTATCGCGATCGCTCATCGAGACGAAAACCGTCCCACTGGTGGCTAAAATCACGCCGGCGGCCATTTCCGCTTTAGCGAAAGCTTTGCCAAAATCGCTGTCAATCCCCATTACTTCGCCTGTAGAACGCATTTCTGGTCCCAGGAGAGTATCAGCACCGGGGAACTTCTGGAAGGGTAAAACCGCTTCTTTCACGGCAATATGACGGGGAATTGCTTCGCTGATGATACCCAATTCCGTCAGGGTTTTGCCCGACATGACGAGGGAGGCAACTTTTGCTAAAGGAACTCCCGTCGCTTTGGAAACGTAGGGAACAGTACGACTAGCGCGGGGATTCGCTTCTAAGATATAAACTGTCTCTCCCTGTACCGCATACTGGATATTCATCAAACCGATTACTTTTAACGCTTTCGCTAGTTCCACCGTCCATTGTCGAATTGTGGTTAAAACCGAGGCGCTCAGGGACGTATGGGGGATAGAACAGGCAGAATCGCCCGAATGTACGCCCGCTTGTTCGATATGTTCCATTAATCCCCCGATAACGACTGTTCCCGTGGCATCTGAGAGGGCATCCACATCCACTTCGATGGCATTTTCGAGGAATTTATCGATTAAAATCGGGTGATCCGGTTCTATCTGTACCGCATACTTCATATAGCGTTCCAATTCGCTATCGGAATAGACGATTTCCATTGCCCGACCGCCCAAAACGTAGGACGGACGTACTACTACAGGATAACCGATGCGTTGAGCCACTGCTTGGGATTCTTGGAAATTGCGGGCAATACCGTTGAGGGGTTGTCGGATATCTAATTGTCGGAGGATTTGTTCAAAACGTTCCCGATCTTCGGCGGCATCGATCGAATCGGGTGAAGTTCCCCAAATTTTGGTATTTACCGGACAATTAGGCGATTCTAAATATTTTTGCAGGGGAACTGCCAGTTTTAAGGGAGTTTGCCCACCGAATTGAATAATTAAACCCTCTGGTTGTTCCGCTTCGATGATATTTAAGACATCTTCTTTAGTCAGGGGTTCAAAGTAAAGGCGATCGCTGGTATCGTAATCGGTGGAGACAGTTTCCGGGTTAGAGTTGACCATAATCGTCTCAAAACCGGCTTTGCTGAGGGAAAAAGCGGCATGACAACAACAGTAGTCAAATTCTATCCCCTGGCCGATGCGATTGGGACCACCACCGAGGATCATCACTTTGCGTTTATCGGAGGGTAAAACTTCCGATTCTACCCGTTCGTAGGTGGAATAATAGTAGGGTGTTAGGGCTTCAAATTCTGCCGCGCAGGTATCCACCATTTTATAGACTGGAACAATACCTAAACCCTTGCGATAACTTCTTACTTCGTCCTCGCTGGTGTTGGTGGCGAAGGCGATTTGGCGATCGCTAAAACCCTGTTGTTTAATAGCGAATAGGTCCTCTTTGCCGAGACTTTTCAGGGGAGTTCGTTTGAGAAACTTCTCGGTTTCCATCAAATCAGCCAATTTATCGAGGAACCAGGGATCAATCCCGGTTAGTTCGTGGATTTCCTCCCCATTCATGCCCAATTTAAAAGCATGATAGATACTATAAACTCGTTCGGGGTTAGGTGTTCGCAAACCGGCCCGGACTTCCGAGAGAGGGGGGAGAGTTTCGACTTTATCGCAACCAAAGCCAAAACGTCCCGTTTCTAGGGAGCGAAGAGCTTTTTGGAAGGATTCTTGGAAAGTTCGACCGATAGCCATAGCTTCCCCGACGGATTTCATCTGGGTGGTTAGAATCGGTTGGGAGCCGGGGAATTTCTCGAAGGCAAAGCGAGGAATTTTGGTGACGACATAATCGATAGTCGGTTCAAAGGAAGCCGGGGTTTTTTTGGTGATATCGTTGGGAATTTCGTCTAAAGTGTAGCCTACGGCTAGTTTAGCGGCAAATTTAGCGATCGGGAATCCCGTGGCTTTTGATGCCAGGGCCGAAGAACGGGATACCCGGGGATTCATCTCAATCACGATTACGTCGCCGTTAGTGGGATTAACGGAGAATTGGATGTTCGATCCGCCGGTTTCTACGCCAATTTCCCGAATAATTGCCTTAGAATAGTCCCGGAGGCGTTGGTATTCTTTATCGGTTAGGGTTTGGGCGGGCGCAACCGTAATCGAGTCGCCGGTATGGACCCCCATCGGGTCAAAGTTTTCGATCGAACAGATGATCACCACGTTATCGGCTAGATCGCGCATAACCTCTAATTCGTATTCTTTCCAGCCAATTAGGGATTTTTCGACGAGAATTTGCGATGTAGGCGAACAATCTAGCCCATACTGGGCCATCGGTTCAAATTCTTCTTGGTTATAGGCAATACCGCCCCCCGTTCCGCCTAAAGTGAAGGCCGGCCGGATAATGAGAGGATAGGAACCGATCTGATGACCGATCGCTTTTGCCTCCTCTAAATTGTTGGCAATCCCCGAAGGACAAACGGGAACACCGATTTTCTCCATTGCTTTTTTGAATAGTTCCCTATCTTCGGCTTTTTCAATAGCGGGAAGTTTTGCCCCGATCAATTCCACGTTATATTTTTCTAAAACGCCGCTTTTGGCCAAAGCTACCGCAGTATTGAGGGCAGTTTGACCACCCATAGTCGGTAGAATCGCATCAGGACGTTCTTTAGCGATAATTTTCTCGACAATTTCCGGCAGAATTGGTTCAATGTAGGTGCGATCGGCCATTTCTGGATCGGTCATGATCGAGGCGGGGTTAGAATTGACTAAAATTACCTCATAACCTTCTTCTCGCAGAGCTTTACAGGCTTGAGTTCCCGAATAGTCGAATTCACAGGCTTGTCCGATGACAATCGGGCCAGCGCCCAAGATTAGGATTTTCTTTAAGTCATCACGGCGTGGCATAGGCTTAGGGTTGCTTGACGATAAACCCCAATCATTGTATATGTTGTCACCCTCGATCAACCGAACCTTTATGTCTGTTTAAGGACTTGAGGCATGAATGGGTTTGAGGGTACTTCTCCTTCTTGGCTTTTCGAGCGATTTCTTCTAAGCTCAGGGCAAGTACTGCGCTTCCGACGCTTAGTCCGTCTCTTCCGAGAAGGTCTCAAGCTATCCGTACCCAAGGACGGTTTTACCGTCTCCAAAGTGGTCATGCCTCGGTTAGCACGACGATAGGCCAACCTTGCCAGGGATGGCTCTTGAATATCCGGACTAACTTTAGCAGTGCCGACAACCATTCCCATCGGCGCAGTGATGGAAGCACTACTAATGGAGATTTTGCTCATAGAATTAAGTTTAATTAAGTACGTTCCCAATAAGCGCGTAACCGACATTATAACTTACATTATCTTTTATCGGAAGCATAATTTAATGAAAATTCGACGTTGGATCGATAAATATTATTAATAATGTTTCTTGATCGATCGAGGCAAACCTTGATTTTTCGGCTCACTCTTCGAGAGAGGTTACAAGAGATTGAACTCCTCTGCTGACAAGGATTTCAGACTGAAGTTACGGGAACTTTCCCTCGATCGGGGTCGAGAAGAGCAAGTTCTCTCTACTCTTTCCCGATCAACGATTCCAGCCTTTTTCTTAGTAATAACTCGCACAATACTGACAGATAAGGATGATATCTCTATTTCCTGACTTTGTTCAACCGATCTTTAAGGCTGATGATATATGGCTCTTCCGAACCAAAAGATCGCTCTAGGATGCTCAATAACCGAGTTAACGATTCTGTTGCTTCCTCGTAACGTTCCAAGTTTTGATAGAGCGAGGCTAGATTGTCGAGGCTATAGGCGATATCGAGGTCGTCTTCCCCTAATAGTTGCTCCCGTAAAGCTAAGGATTGTTTGAAAAGAGGCTCGGCTTCTTCGTACCGTTCCCAATCCTGATAGAGCGAGGCTAAATTGTCGAGACTGTGGGCAATATCAAGGTCGTCTTCTCCTAACCGTCGCTCCCGCAAAGCTAAGGCTTGTTGAAAAAGAGGTTCGGCTTCTTCGTACCGTTCCCAATCCTGATAGAGCAGGGCTAGATTGTCGAGACTGTAGGCGATATCGGGGTCGTCTTCCCCTAATCGTCGCTTACTCAATTCCAAGGATTGTTTGAAAAGAGGTTCGGCTTGTTCGTACCTTCCCCCTTCTTGATAGAATATGGCTAAATTTTCGAGGTTGCGTGCTATATTGCGGTCGATTTTCTCGTATCTTCCTTGTTCCTGATATAAAGAAGCTAAATTCCCGTAACAAATAGCCACCAAAGGATGATCTGGACTTAGAGTATTTTTATATAAAGTTAAAGCTTTTTTATAGAAATCCTCTGATTTTTCGTATTGTTTTTGCTCGTAATGGAAAATTGCAGAATTATTATAAATAGTTGCTAATGCAGGATGATCTTCACTCAATACGCTCAGGGATTCTCGTGCCTTTTCATAAGAGCGACTAGATTCATCATCGAAACCTAGTCTTCGATACAAGAGTGCTAAATTACTATAGCTTGATCCAATGTCAGGATGAGCATCATTAAATAATTTTTTTAGTATCTTTAACGCATCATCGTAGTAAGTTTTTGCTTTATTATAATGAGATTCTGCTTTGTCATGATCTTCGCGCTCGCGTTCATAATCTCCCAACGCTTGATATAATCGTGCCAAGCTAGTATAGCTATCAGCGATCGCGGGATAATATTCTCCTCTGAAGTAATTCCTTCTTAATTCAAGTGCTTGTAAATATTTCGTTTCTGCTTCCTGATAACGACTTTGATCTTTATAAATATCTCCCAAATTATCTAGATTACTAGCTATGTAAGGATGATCTTTTCCAAAGATTTCTCGGTTGATTGTCAATGCCTTTTTGCAATTAAGATTAGCCTCAGAGAAGTTAGCTTTCAATCGGTATAATTTAGCCAAGTCATTATAGCTTCTGGCAAGCAGAAAGCGCAAATCATCTCTTTGAGTAGTCTTGTTTATCTTCAAAGCTTTGTCAAATAGTTCTTCGGCTGTTAAATAATTTCCAAAATCTCCTTCGAGTCTTGCTAAGTTGTGTAGGCTTTGTCCGACCCAAAAATAGTCTGGATCATCTAAAGACAATTTATCCTTTCTAATCTTTAAAGCTTCCTCAAATAACAGCCGCGCGTCACGGTAATTCCCCTGAGCGTGGAGAAGTTCCGCATGATTATTCAAGCTAGTAGCAAGACCCAAATCTATCTCTGTTATGTTTTCAGTCGATAAGTCCTGAGAAGTTGATAGGTCTCTCCAGAACTTTACGGCACACTCACAGAAATCTTTAGCATCCTTGTAGCTAGATCGTGCGATCAAGTAATAGCCATATTTATTCATTAAATTACCGATCGCTAAACTTGTAATAGAGTAATCTTTAGTCCACGCCAAAACTGTTCTCGCTTGAGATGAAAGGCGGTCGCAACTTCGTAGGACTTCTCGTGAAGCAAAACGAATCTCGATCTCTTTTGGAAAAATAGCGTTTACTGCTAGTATTACTTTTTTTATATAGGATTGTTTCTCCTCTTGACTTAGCTCATCGCGAATAACTTGTTGAACAACTGCGTGAATACTAAGCAATTCCTTTTTAGAATCCCATTGAATCAAAGAATAACGAGTTGCTTCTTTGCGAAGTTCATCAAACCCTGATGGTTTATGTAACCGAGTTGCTAATGAGCCTTCCCAAATATCGGGATTTTCAGTAAAGATTCTTTTGGGTATGGATTCTGGGGCTAAAAACGCACAGATACGAATCAACTCTGCCGCTTCTTCATCTCTGAAAGCTACCTGTTCGAGAGCCAAAGTATAGGTTGTGGACGAGGAAGTATGTTCCCCCGATAGTTCACCTCGTGTTTGACGAAGTTCCTTTCCTCGTTCTGTCTGCTGATAGAGAGTTAAATACTTTTCTAGAGTGATATTTTCTTTCCCTATATAAGCTCCCGCTTGGTCAATGGCTAAAGGAAGCCCTCCTAGTTGAAGAGTAAGTTTTTCAGTCGCCTCATTCTCTGATGGATCAAGTTGTGTGAAATCAGTTATCTCTTTTAGCTGTTTTGCCCTACGCAGTAAAAGCAACTTACTTTCATTGGGTAGAAAAGTAGATATGAGAATTTGATGTATGGCAGGATCTATTTGAGATGATCGGGTTGTTATCAAAATATCTCCTTTGCCCGACCTCGGTAAATATTTTTTCACAATAGAGAAATCATCAGCATTATCAACAATCAACAACCATCCTGATTGTTGTTCCTCTAGGTGACTTTTAAGTTTGTTCGCAATAACTTCAGGGTGGATATCTTTACACTCATCAGGGATCAGTTTTTCAGCAAGCTCAGAAACACTAAGGAAAAACAGGCCGATATCATCTGCCTGTAGCCAATAAATAGCTGAATATTGTTTGCTGTATCGATAGGCGTATTCTATCGCGAGTTGGGTTTTGCCACTTCCCCCCATACCCACCAGAGCAAGTGAGCGAACATTAGAAGAATTTTTTGAACTAAAAAAGAAACTATAAATGTCATCTAATTCCCCATCTTGACCCGTAAAATAGGGATTTCGAGGGTATGGAACATAAAAATTCTGGTCTTGTTCTGCCAATGGTAAAATCGTCGTGGCCGAGTATATTCCATAAAGTCCAAAAATATAATCGCCAATTTCACGCGCCATCCATTGAAGTTGGGTGCGTTCAGTGGGGTCTTGAGTGTTCAGCCCCATGTGAATACACTCACCTAGTTTACCCTGAAGGCATTTCTTATGCTCTTCAGAAACATTATTGTAAGAACGTAACTTTAAAAGAGGCGGTAAATCTTTTTTGATTTTTGCCCAGTCAGTTAAGACATCTTCTAAACAATTCATAGTATTTGTGTTCCTTCTTTTGTTTGTGAGTATAAATGTTCGTCGAGAATACGATCCGCTAGGCTTAGTGATCCTAGCAGCATAGTAGTAATAAGATCGGCAAGCTCTTGACCTAAAATAAAGTAAGGTGTTTTTGGAGGAAAATTCATAGTTTCGAGTATTGGGTCAATACAATAAGGTATTATTCTAAGATAACTAATAATACCGAAAGAAAATATTTCTTTGTCTAGGCTTTCTAAGTTTCCGGAAAAAATCTTACATCTTTCACGAAAATTTTTAATGTTTGTCTTTGCCAATTCTACTTGTCCATTATTTATATATTTATAAACAGGCATAAAGTCCGTAACCCATAACTCACAAAGAGTATGAACTTGTTTCCATGTGTACGATATTTGAGTCGCTCTAGAAAGTTCATCTCTGTCTAGTGAGGGAGAGAATGTTAAGGGAATATCATGGCTCTGTCCACTTTCAGGAATATAAATTACAAACCTATCACCGTCTTTTCTTAAACGTGGTTGAATAGGAGATGGACTAAATATCTCCCAGATAACTTGTTTTACGTTATTCATTGGTATTGAACCTTGTTCATAGATTTCATCGATTATTAAAATCAATCGTTCCAAGGCACCTTGATAGTTTTGACAGGTTCTGATTAATATTCCAATTTGAGTTATAGGATCACAATTTTCCACCTGAATCGCTGGATATATATTACTTAACTCCTGTAAAATAAAATTCCGTTTAGTAGGGTCTTTAATACACGAACATTCTGATAAAGCTTGTTGTAATTTAACCATTTCTGTTGTATCCATTTTTATATCCGAGTAGTGTGGCATCTTCTTTTAAAAACCTTGATTTACATAATTTTATACTGATGTTCTTCTGGTAAAATATGATTTATAGTTTGTATAAGAGCCTGAAATTGAATCGAGCCTGACGCAAAAAGCTCGATAGAATCGAGAAGTTCCTTCAATCCTCCTCCGTAATTACGTGAAGTTTGAAACATATTTAAAATATCAGTTCTAATGTCATCTGCTCTGCTAATACTATTACGAATTTCTGGACGTAACATATCGATAATTCTATCCCTCTGTTGACGATTTTTAAGTGCATCAATTTCTGTCAATAAATTTAGTAACTGGCTTAGTTCTTGTACGCTTAAGCGTCTTGGCATCTTTACAGTGAAAGGCGGTGTTGTAATTTCAAGAACTGGGGCAACTGGCATCTGTCCAAAATTACGCTCGTTGCCACTCCAGTCACGATTCCATAAATAGGTTGGCGTTTGCTCGGTTAACTTTTGGTTGCGTAAGTCTATAAACTTACGTTGAAGACGAGCGGATATCGCTTCCATGTCTGGAGGCCAACTCTCGTTGGGTGATAAGCGATCGAACTCAGCCAGTAACTCCCTAGTATAAAGTCCAGTTCCCTCCGAATCTAAATTTTTAGCCCGGTCTCCTAACTTTCCAGCAAATAAGACAAACTGTTCAGGGAAGAACCTAGGCTCTTTTTTGCCAAGCTGGTCACTAGGGGGGTTTTTAATATGCGGCATATAGTTCGCACAAGTATCCACAATAAATAGCTGTTGCCGCATTGCTCTGTAATAATCGCTACGCGCAGTTACCAAAAAGTCGTTGAAGTCTAAATTTCTCTCGTCGCCTTCTTGAGTGTCGGCATAAAATAACCGTCGCTTTCCCTCTAGAGTAACCCAGCCATGACCTCCCCAATAAAACAAAAACAGGCTGGCGGACTCCCTCTGAAGCCTACTCAACTCATCTTGAATACTTGATTTAGTAGCAGGAGCGGGTTCAGAACCGGTAAGACTTTTCGCCTGTTCTAAGGTTTCTTGGTTGTTATCTAAGGGGGATAGAAATATGGTTAAGTTTTCAGAAGGAACATTCTGATCCCTTAACCATTTTGCCATCCGAATCACATCATGGGCGGGGCCGTTGAGATTCCAGTTCTCGCCCGCTTCGTATTTTTCGATGCCCACCAAAAGGGCTTTAGTGGTAGTAGGCTCACTCATGTAGGTATCCTCTCGAAAATAGCACTCCAGACCTTGGGGTTATTCCAATAAGCTCCGTGGGATGTGGGGAATGGCTGACCGTTAGAGACTTTAATATCTTCAACCTGATCGGGAAATATACCAGACCCAATATAGCTTAAAAAATCACGCTCATCATAAATATTAAGCCATTTAGGGAAGGTATCTGGGAGCCTAGCTCCTGTTTGATATTCCATGTTCGTCAGCGCGTTCCACTCGTAGAGTAATGGAGCCTGTGAGCCGATCGTAACTAACAGATCGACTTTGGGTGGATCGGGTTCCAGTAACAGATCGACAGCCGCGATCCCACCTAAACTATGGGCGATCAAGATTACGGGAAGGCCCTGGATTCTCTTAATCTTATCTCGAATAAAGTCCCGAATTTTTTGCCCTCGGGACTGATACATGATTACGTCGCCCGCGGTAGCCGCAATAGATTGGGAGAGGGAACCACGTTTTCTCAATGCCCAACCGGTGGGAATTTGCAAGATGCCATTAGTAGTAGTAACTACTGCTGAATCTAGTAGCTTCGGTAGCTTTTCTTGAACCAAATTTTTAACCCAATCGACGACTCCCCTTTCCGATCCCCCAATCGCACTCACGGTCTCGGTGACAATTTGGTCGCGGCTATCACCCGTAAGACAGAGTGCTTGCACTCCGTAGGTTTCGGAAACGAGAATGGCACTTTGAGCAACAAGGGCTTTGGCGATCGCCCACCGATAATCGCCCATCGTCGATAGTTGAGCTTGATTGATAGCGTTTCGATAATTGTCATCTTCAATAATTTTCTTTTTAGCTTGCTGAAAGATTTCTTCTTTGATACCTGCCTGGGCTAATTGTTCGAGCAGTGCTGGCGATGGCGTAAAATTTCTGATGCTTTTATCTAAACCTTGCCCTGGTAATTGCTGATTTGGGGGAGGATAGTTGTTTTCTGACTCGCGTAAGGAGAGAATTTCTAGCTCGAAGAAAGGATCTTGATAGAGTAAGTTCCAGAGTCCCATTTTGTAGTCCTCCTCAGACAAAGATCCCCCAACAGAACGATTCGTATCGAACGTCGGGATAGATTTTCCCCCTTCATTGAGCTTGGAGCCAAACTTGTCACCCCAATAACATTCATAGACTGGAAAAGACTTATCTTCTTTCTTCAAGTGCTTGCGGATTTTCTTAAGAGCTATGCGATAAGCTGGTTGGCGCACCCCGGTTCCATGTACAAAAATGAAGTTTGCATTCATGTTTTTTCCTAAGATTTTCAGACTCTCTTGGTTTAGTTGCGTAAAATGTATCACTGAGTACACTTTATCCGTCACGGCGTGGCATAGGCTTAGGGTTGCTTGACGATAAACCCCAATCATTGTATATGTTGTCACCCTCGATCCCGCAAAGCTTTATTTAGGTTTAATGACCTTGTTTGCTTGAGCAGGCAGCAGGCAGCTTTTTTCTCCCCATTTCCCTGATAATTGATCACTGTTTACTGATCATTGATATCGCGTACAATGATAAGATTGTTTTCAAAGATACAATAGGCCTTTGTCTTCGCTAGAGAGTTTATGAAAGTTGGCGATCGAGTTCGTGTAATTGAGTCCGTGGTGGTTTATCATCATCCTGAACACAAATCGGATCCTTTTGACGTGAAAGGATTAGAGGGAGGGGTGAAAGCTTTTGTCACCGAATGGCGTGGCAGACCGGTTAGCGCCAATCTACCTGTCCTCGTTGAGTTCAGTAAAAAGTTTAAAGCCCATTTTCGAGATTTTGAGTTAGAAATCGTGGAAAAAGCCGCCGAATAGGGACTTTTTCGCTTATTTAAGCTACAAAGCGAATAAATTTATTTTTGCCCACCTGTAGGACTTTTCCGGCTAAAGCTTCGGCTGTCTCAAAACTTTTGTCCACATCGGTGATTTTCTCGCTATCGATTCTGACTGCACCCCCCTGAATCTGTCTTCTCCCTTCGCCGCTACTTTTACATAAGCCGGTGGCCGAGAGAAGATAGAATAGTTTTAGGGGAAAAGTGACCGCTGCTAGGGAAAATTCGGGGACAGAGGCCGCAGCTGCCGTATTTCCCTGTAGAACTATCTCCTGCGCCGTTTTTTGTGCCTTTAATGCCTCCTCTGTCCCGTGAAACTGGGCAACTACCTCGATCGCCAGTTGTTTTTGTGCCTCCCGCGGATTGCTTGGGGTAGCATCTAAAGGCAAATTTGTCAATAGTTCGTAATAATCTTTTAACAAAGCGTCGGGGGTTTTTTCCAGTTTCGAGTACATGGACAGGGCCGATTCCCGCAATCCCACATAATTATTCAGGGATTTGGACATTTTTTGACTGCCATCGGTTCCGATTAAAATCGGTAAAAGTAACCCGAATTGCGGTTTTTTGCCGAAATATTTCTGTAAATCGCGACCGACGGCAATATTAAATTTTTGATCGGTTCCTCCCAATTCGACATCGGCCTCAACAGCTACGGAATCATAACCCTGCATTAAGGGATAGAGAAATTCATGGAGAAAAATCGGGTTTTCCTTGTCGTAGCGTTCGGAAAAGCCTTCTTTTGCCAACATTTGCCCCACAGTCATGGTGGAGAGAAGTTCGAGAATTTGCGAGAGGTCTAATTTCCCCAACCATTCCGAGTTATAGCGAATTTCTAGGCGATTAGGGGTGTTAAAATCTAAAATTGGGCGTAATTGTGCCAGATAATTCTCGGCATTAGTTCTCACTTCTTCGCTCGTCAATTGTTTTCTAACTTCCGATTTTCCCGTCGGATCGCCAATTCTAGCGGTAAAATCACCAATAATCACCACTGCTACATGACCGGCATCCTGGAAAGCACGCAGTTTCCGAAAAGGGATACTATGACCTAGGTGAATATCGCTGCCGGTGGGGTCAATACCTAGTTTAATTCTTAAAGGGCGATCGGTAGTTTGCAGTAGTTGGGTTAAATTTTCCCTAGGATCTGGGGAGTCGGGTTGATGGGGGAATAGGTCACTGGTTCCACGGGTTAACCAGTCTAGGGAGGAAGATACGGTCATTGTTGCTCATTTTCCACAGCCTTCCCATTATAGTTTTTTATTATGTCAAGTAACAAGCAAAAGGTAAATAAACCGGCATCTTCAGTAAAAGTCGATAACACCTTGACAATTCTCCCGATCGAATATAGAGTCTTAAAATCTTCTTTTTCAGAATTATCAAAAATTTTTCTGTCTTGAATTGCGATCAGATAAGCCAATGAATCCTAGTTTTAATAACTCTATCCCCGTGCAGAGGATCAAAGTTTCCGTAATTGTCTCTACCTATAAATCAGCGGAGTTTATCTGGGGTTGTCTAGAGGATTTAGTTACTCAAACTCTTTATGAAAAGGGAGAAGTAGAAATTATTATTATCGATAGTGCTTCTCCGGAGAATGAAGTGGAGATTATCCAAGAGTCTCAAGAAAATTATCCTAATATTATTTACCAGAGAACTCAAGAACGAGAAACCCTTTATCAAGCTTGGAATCGCGCTATTAAACTAGCTAGGGGTTCCTATATCACCAATGGGAATACTGATGATCGTCGCTGTTTTAATGCTCTGGAAATTATGGCTAATTATCTAGATAACAATAGAGAGATTAGTTTAGTTTATGCCGATCAATTAATTACCACCATCAAAAATGATACTTTTGCCACCACCCCAGCTTTAAAACATTGGAATTGGCCAAATTACTCCTATCAACAGATGCGTCAAGGTTGTTGTGTGGGTTCTCAACCAATGTGGCGAAAAATGCTGCACGATAAATATGGTTATTTTCAGGAAAATTTTCGCTGTGCTGGTGATTACGAATTTTGGTTAAGAATCGGCAGTCAAGGGGAAAAAATGGCTTTGATTCCTGAGATTTTAGGGTTATATTATTTAAATCTCCAAGGTTTAGAACATGGCAGCAATGGTCAAGCATTAGAGGAACATTATCAAGTGTGTAAAATCTACGAAATTCCTCACCCAGAAATTAAGGAGCTAGAAATTAAACCCAATCCAGTTAAGATGGAAGATTTAGGGAAAATTTTAAATAAGGATGAGCGAGAAAAATTACAAACAATTCAAGCTATCTCCCAGAATAAAACTCCAATTATTGTTATTGATGGCGTAATTTTTCAAATCGATCAAGGAAAATTAGCCAGGGTTTGGTCTTCAATTCTAGAGCATTGGAGTCAATTAGAATTGAGTCAACACATTGTTATTTTAGATAGAAATAACACCGCACCACGATGGGAAGAATTTAAATATTGGCCCGCAGAATCCTACGATTATAATTGTACGGGAAAGGATGCCAGAAAAATCCAAACTATTTGCGATCGCCTACAGGCTAATTTATTTATTTCCACTTTTTATACCAGTCCCCTAAGCACTCCTTCTCTACTTTTGCTTGCTTCTGATTTCCCAGAAGAAAACGGCAATTTACCAGTAGATTTAGAAAAACACTATGCCATTTTATCCGCTTCTAGAATCATCGCTTTTTCCTCTGATATCGCCCAAAATTTAAGAAGGTTATATCCGAAAATTACCCCCGAAAAAATTGATATTATCGAGTTTTTTGAAGTTAATCAAAAACTGGCGGAAGAAATCAGTAATTTTCTCTGGTATGCGCTCAGTGAAACTAAGGAATCAAGTCAGAATCAAGTCTGGTTAGAGTTAAGAAAATTACAGGAAGCACAACAGACAATGTATCTGAAACAACAGCAAGATTATCATACTATGCAAGAGATGGAAATATCACTAAGAGAATTAGAAAATAATCATAATAATCTTCAAACAAATAATCATAAATTACAGGAAGAAATTAACTATTTTTCCTCCCGTAAGGGAATAGTAAAAACCCTAGCGAAAACTTCTATTTTACTTCTTGCTAAGATTAAGAAAAAACTCCCAATATTTTAGGGAATTAAGAGAAAGTTTCCTAACAATGATCCGATCCTGGCACGGCAGTGCCTAAAAGTGGTAAAGTAATGTTAAGAATTAGAGGAGAAAACACTGTGCCACATTCGATCGTCACTGGAATTTGTGAAGGGGTTGCTGATTGCGTTTCCGCTTGTCCTGTTGCTTGTATCCATCCAGGACCGGGTAAAAATGTTAAAGGAACCGATTGGTATTGGATTGATTTTGCCACTTGTATCGACTGTGGTATCTGTTTACAAGTATGTCCCGTCGAAGGTGCAATTCTGCCAGAAGAACGTCCCGATTTACAAAAAACTCCCTAATTTATCAGTTATCAGTTATCAGTTATCAGATGTAAGTTTTCAGTTTACTGTTTACTGAAAATGCTTCCCACTTCCCCATTCATAATTCATATTACTCTCTCCTATCTCCTTTTTACCTTACCATGGATTATCTTTTAGAAGTTGAACAAGTTTATGCTGGTTATGTGCAGGATTTATACATATTGCAAGGGGTTAACTTTCGCATTGCACCGGGGGAATTAGTCACGGTTATCGGTCCCAATGGTGCGGGAAAATCCACCCTCGCTAAGGCAATTTTTGGTTTATTAAAACCCAGTGCTGGAACTATCACTTTTAAGGGAAAAAATATCACTGGTTGGAAATCTAATCAAATCGTTCCCCTCGGTATGGGTTATGTTCCCCAAATTGCTAATGTTTTTCCATCCCTGAGCATCGAGGAAAATCTAGAAATGGGGGCTTTTACCAGTAAAAAAGCGATTAAACCCCTAAAAGAGCGCATTTATGCCATGTTTCCGCGTTTGGACGAGCGCCGTCGTCAGAAAGCTGGCACTTTATCCGGAGGAGAAAGACAGATGTTAGCCATGGGAAGAGCGCTGATGTTGCAACCGGATTTATTAATTCTCGATGAACCTTCGGCAGCTTTATCTCCTATCTTAGTAACCAGTGTTTTTGAACAGATAAAAGCGATTAATCAGACGGGAACTGCAATTATTTTAGTGGAACAGAATGCCAAAAAAGCCCTAATGATGTCCGATCGAGGTTATGTTTTAGAAAGTGGTCAAGATCGTTTTCAGGGATCGGGTCAAGATTTACTCAATAACCCGAAAGTAGGGGAATTATACCTCGGGGCGGCTTATCATGGTGCCAAACGAGATGATTAGGAATTTGTTAAGGATTGAGGGGGATTTTGATTTCTTCCCAGAATTTAGCGATAGGATAGTAATTGAGTACAAATCTCTACGGCCCTGATGTCAAGGTGATAAGCCAGCAACCCCTAAATATATCTGTGGATATTTATTCATCGATCAAGACAGTTGTGCTACTGCATTGAGAGCATAACTTTTAGTAATAAAAGGAGAAGTCATGGCTGTTAAAAGTCCTCCGTAATCAAGATTAAAACTGACTTCGCTTCCTACTTTTAACCTCTTGTTATGACTATCAACAACTAGATGATCGCTACTAGAACCTAATATTTTTATCTCCTGACTTGTTTGTAATCCAGAGATAAGAATATCCTGTCTTCCTAATGCAATAATAACTCGACGGTGAATGCCTTGGTCGATAAAGCTGGGAACATTACCAAAAGCATCTCGACCAATTTCTCCAGAGGGTAGAGATGGTTTATCTTTGGATTCGATTACTTCAGCAATTAACCGAAAAGCATCGGTATATAAACCAGGTATCACTTGTCGATTAACTGTTTCACAACCTAATAAAATTGATTCTCCTAAACGCAGATTATTAATCCGACCAACTTCGCTACTTTTTTGATACCATTGATAGTTAGCAGAATTTCCTCCTGAAATAATCGGTAATTTTATTAAAAACTCCTGCTCAATTGTATCTGTTAACACAGATAATTTGCTCATATTATGGCTATCAGGTTTAATCCCTCCATAACAAGCCAAATTACAACCCAGTCCGACAATTTTGATAAAGGGAAAAGCGAGGGTTTTTTTGATGAACTTGACGAGATCTTTCGGCAGTACACCTTCGCGTAAATCCCCTAACTCCGTCATGATAATAATGCGGTGTATTTTTTGCTTTTCTTGAGCATAATAGGAAAGTTCCTGAATTGTTGCTAATTCGGTATTTAAGCTGATATCTGCAATGTTAACCACTGATTCTGCTTGACTCAAGGCAGTACGCAACAGAACAAAAGTTGTCACTATTCCTGCTTGTTTCATTTTGAGAATATTTTCGATTCGAGAGTCAGCGATAAAGTTGACTCCACCTTGAATCATCGCCAAGGCGATCGAGGGATCACCCAAAATCGCTTTGGAAACTCCCATCACAGAAAGTCCCTTGCTGCCGTAGAATTGGCAGAGTAAACGAGTATTATGGCGTATTTTCGGGAGAGAAATCTCGATTCTGGGTAAAAGGTCTTTCATCAGCCTATTTGCTCCCAATTGCGGGAATTGCAGCTAAAATTTCCCCTTTGATTTTCCGGTTTAATTTCGGAAAGCGATCGCATAAAGCTTGGACTAATTTCTCACATCCGTGTAACAAAACATCAGTAGTCGGTAACTGAAAATCTCGCTCATATTTGGCAATAATACGCTCAGTGGCTGCTGCGGTGAGATTTTCGTGATTAATCGCAATAGCGATAACTTTAGTGGGAGAAATTGCCTCAATTAGTGAAATTTCTTCCTGTAATTTTGGCATGGCTAAATGAGGAAAATCACAGCGAAATTTTCGGGCTGGGGGATGTTGTAAAATAATCCCATCGGGCCTACTTCCTTTCAAAATTCCCACGGAACTCATAAAAGCAGGATGACTCAGAGAACTTTGTCCTTCCACTAAAATAATATCGGGTTTTTCTTGCTCAAAAGCTTGAACCACAGCATTTTCAATTTCACCGATGACAAATTGAGAAACCAAAGCATCGATCGAAACCCCATATCTTGCTCCCTGCATCAAGCTAGTTTGTCCAGTAGCGACTAAGACAGACTTAATACCCAAGCCTTGGAGAGTTTGATTAACTGCCACCGCAGTGGTCATTTTTCCGCAAGCACAATCGGTTCCTAAAAAGGCAATAACGGGGATATTGACTTGGGAAATTTGCCCAGTAAATACATGAAGATCAGCTAATTGTGGTGGTTTACGAATGTCTGTAATTTGTACACCATACTGACTAGCTTGCTCCCTAAATTCTAAATCTTCGGAGAAGAATTGATGCAAACCATTAATAATATCCATTCCTGCTGCCATTGCTTCTAAAATTAGCAGCCTTTCTAGGGGGGGAATAAACGCTTCTAAGGGTGCTTTGCCGTAGATATAACAATTGGGAACATCTCTAAGTTTTTCTAAGGCTGTTTGTAAATTGGCAAAAATGGGAATATGATTTTTTTTGTCTCCTAATGCTTCTCCCGCATCTTTTCCTGTTAAGGAACTATCCAGCACACCAACAATTGTATATATTTCTGATTGTCGGATCAAGCCAGCTGCCGTTTTTCCATCCACACGTCCAAACTGATTTTCACAGTAAATTAAAGCCGTTTTTTTCGTTGATACCACTTTCTTAATCTCCTGAATATTAGATAATTGAAATTTCACTCCTAACTCCCAGTAAGTAGGGAGGCACAATTATTTGTAGGATGGTTTAGCGGTAGCGTAACATGAGCGGGCGTTGGTTTTCATGCTTCAACCCAACCTACGTTCATCTTATATTTAATTCCACCCACCTACTTAAGACTATTTATTCTTCTTCTTCTTCTTCTTCTTCTTCTATAGCATAATTATCTGGATCGATAATATCGTCTAATTCTTCTAACATTTGCGAATCGGGATGAGCATCAGATTGACGTAATTTTAATCTTCCTGTCCGTTCTAACCAATAGAGAAGGGTTTCTTTGGAAGTTATCTGCATAACAGGAATTGCCTGATAGCGAGGTTCTTGACTAAGAGAAGGATTAAATTTCATACCTGTTGAATTTCCTTTGAGAAGTTATCTCTATTGGTGGTTCTATTGTTGATCACGAAGCAACCCACAAAAAACTGAAAAAAATTGTCAAGTTTAGCAAAGTAAAAAAGTTCAGCTGTCAGATTTACTATTTGGACAGATAGATAGAGTCGGTTCCAATATATGCTCCCGATACTTGGGATGCAGACTCTATGGTGTAAATTAAAGTTTTCCTGTCTCGCTCAACTTAAATGTCAATCCTACGGTTTTTATCTAGCTAACGGAAAAGGTGATTAATAACACCAAAGCAACCAACAAAACCGCCCCTACTCCTTGCAAAATATACCATTTTTGCTGTTCTAAAGATGGGGATTTTGATAGATAAATCTTGGGTCCGCTACCATAGTTATTGATGATTCCTTCATCATCTACTGTATAGCCCTCTGGGAGAGGTATATTAAGTGATTGATAGTTTTGCCCGTTTATATCTAGTTTAACCTCAGCAGGAATTAATTCACTTCCATCGCTTGGGGAATAGACTGTCGCACCTGTCTCTTGATTAGATTTAGTAGAGTAGTGCATGATCATCTCTCTTCAAAATCTGAGTATAACACAGAATAAGGCGAAATGGTTTTTAGGCTAATTTTTTCCTAGGGCTTTAATCAGCAAATTTGGCTAATGTCGGCAAATTAAAGCAAAAAATATGATTTTATAACTTGACAAAGCTAGATAAAAACATTTAGTCATCTCGCTATTCACTTTTTAGCATACCAGCGCCATAAAACTCGGGCTAAACGTTGGGGATCGTGACGAACTTTGGCAGTAACTTCATCTTCTGCCATTACATTCGCTAAAACAATGCGATAACCCATTTTTCCCACCTCCTCGCGATCTAAAAAGACAGGATGACTATGCTCTTGGGCGTATAATTGTAGAGATTGGGGCGATGGTGCAGTTCTTTGGGCTAAAACCGCATCAAAGACGCGTTCTTCGCAGACTCCTTCGATCGCTCGCAAATGATCTGCCACCGAATAATTATCCGTTTCCCCCGGCTGGGTCATAATATTACAAACATAGACGCGGGGGACTGTCACCTGTGCCAGGGCCTGACGAATTGCGGGAACCAACAAATTAGGGATAATACTGGTATAAAGACTACCCGGCCCGATGATAATATAATCTGCTTCCTTAATTGCCGCTAAAGCAGCCGGTAAAGCGACTGGATCGGCAGGATGACAGCCAATCTGACGAATTTGCCCCATAGCTTCGGTTATCTTTGATTCTCCCTCAATAGTGCGCCCATCGGCTAACTTAGCCCAAAGACTAACATCGGTAAGGGTAGCAGGTAGCACTTTACCGCGAATGGCCAAAACTTTGGCACTAGCATCGATCGCCTGTTCCAGATCGCCGGTAATCTCGGTCATAGCGCTGATAAATAAATTACCAAAACTGTGGCCCGATAAACCATCCCCGGTATGAAAGCGATATTGAAACAATTCCGTTAATAACTTTTCCTCATCGGCTAAAGCGGCGATACAATTGCGAATATCCCCCGGGGGTAAAATGCCCATTTCCCGACGTAATCGGCCCGAAGAACCGCCATCATCAGCTACGGTGACAATAGCGGTGATATTGGAACTATACTGTTTTAAACCGCGTAAAAGCGTCGATAAACCCGTACCGCCACCGATCGCCACAATTTTTGGGCCGCGATGGAGACGACGATGGGCCCGTAGGCGATCGACTAATTCCTCCGATGCGTCTGGTTGTAGTGCTTCTGTAATCGTTTCGACGGTGCGACTCTGACCCCAGAATAACAAAAAGACACCCAGCAAAACCGCCAGCGGCCCGGAAACAGAATTGGGGACTAAACGTGCGGTCGTTTCTAATGCTTGGGAAACAAACTCTAAAAAGCGATTAACTGGGGTTAATTTTACCCAAATAGCCAAACCGAAGGAGGTGAGAAAAACGCCGGCTAAACTGATTAAAAGCCAGCGTTTGACAAAAAGACCGGGAGAAAGCCATTTAAACCAACGATTAACCCGTTTAGGCGTTTTTCTGCCCACAGAAGCGGCTATTTTCCCCTTCTGAGCGTTGAGTTCCCGTAGCGTCTGTTTAAATGGACTCATAGATGTGGCCTGGCAGCGAACGCATTGATTCTGGAGAGACTGTAGCCGAAAAAGGGGACAAACTCAAGCTGACCTAACCTCCCACTTGGGAATAGGCTGCCTCAGAAATTGTGGGAATATCGGCGTATTTGCCGATAACCGACTGTATAATGCTGTAAACACAGGCGGCAAATGCTCCCAAAAAGACGACGTTAAAAAGAGTTTCTACCACTAAATTCGCCCCACCCCTAGCGACGAAATCTAAGACCAATCGCAATAAAGACACCAAAATATCGATTAAAATCGCCTGCATGGTGTTAAACCGGATAAAATGACTGATGCGGGGATTGCGTACCACGGCGAAAAAGAGGACGAAAAAGATAATTAAACTGCCAAAGCTTCCCAGAGAACTATAGAGAAAAGCTAGGGGATATAAGGCTATTGCTAAGGCCGCTCCTAAAAAAGGAATTTGCTGGAAGATAAAGATACCGAAGGCAAAAGCGGAATATAAGGGTAAAAGATATACTAAAGCTGCAAAAATGCGATCTTTTGTATCGGTTGAGCCGCGCCAAGTCATAATCTATTGTCTCCTGAGACTACTGCTAACTCTCTTCAAGATAACCCGGCAGCCCACCAGACTTCCCATAACCAAAGAAATTGATTGAGGCCGAACACTGTTGGGCCTCGATCGAGTTATTCTCAAACAGAGACGGGGTGCTTGATTTCCTGTAACAGAGCCAGATATTCCTCCTTAAAATACTTTAGGGTACTTAAAATCGGATTGGGGGCGCTTTGACCAAGACCACAAAGACTGGTTTCTTTGACCATCTGACAGAGATGTTCTAGGTTTTCGAGGTCGTGAATATCGGCCTTTCGAGCGATAATTTTGGCCAATAATTCAAACATTTGTACTGTTCCCGTGCGACAGGGGATACATTTACCACAGGACTCCTCGCGACAGAATTCCATATAGAATTTCGCCACTTCCACCATGCTGGTGCTATCATCCATAACCACCATACCCCCGGATCCCATCATCGAACCGAGTTTGGCTAAGGATTCGTAATCCACGGGAGTATCGAGTAAATTAGCGGGAATACAACCCCCAGAGGGGCCGCCGGTTTGTACCGCTTTCACCTGACCATCGGGAACACCCCCCCCCATCTCCTCGACAATTTCCCGGAGACTAATACCCATCGGCACTTCAATCAGCCCATTATTGCGGATTTTTCCCGTTAAAGCGAAGATTTTTGTGCCTTTACTGCTGGCAGTACCGATATTGGCATACCAAGCGGCTCCCTCGCGGATAATAGCGGAGATATTAGCGTAGGACTCCACGTTATTAATCAGGGTGGGACAACCATCGAGACCCGATTGGGCCGGATAGGGGGGACGGGTGCGGGGAGTGCCGCGGCCGCCTTCAATGGAATGGATGAGAGCGGTTTCCTCTCCACAGACAAAAGCTCCCGCCCCGATGCGGATATCCACCTTAAAATCGAAAGTGGACTCGAATACTTGGGAACCCATTAAACCGAATTTTTTGGACTGATTAATCGCTTTTTGCAGACGATCGATCGCTAGGGGATATTCGGCTCTAACATAGATATAACCATGATCAGCCCCCACGGCATAGGCAGCGATCGCCATTCCTTCTAGGACTAAATGGGGGTCACTTTCCAAGACACTACGGTCCATAAACGCCCCGGGGTCGCCTTCATCAGCATTACAGATAACGTATTTTTGTTTACCCGGTTGTTTAGCCACCGTCGCCCATTTTAAACCGGTGGGATAACCGGCACCGCCTCGGCCGCGCAAACCGCTTTTGGTGATTTCCTCCACCACCTGGGCCGGAGTCATCTCGTAGAGGGCCTTGTAGAGAGATTGATAACCCCCGACGGCGATATATTCCTCAATGCGATCGGGATCGATTTTACCGCTATTTTCCCGGACAATTTTGACCTGATGGGAGAAAAAGGGATGTTTTGAGTCCCCTAATTGCACCTCGGTTTTGCCGCCGTTTAAGGCCGCAATAATGCTGGCCGCACTTTCCGGGGTGACTTCTTCGTATAGGAGATCCTGGGGATCCACTTCCACTAACGGACCGCGACCACAAAAACCCATACAACCGACCCCCACCACTTCGACTGTATCCTCTAGGTGTGCCTCTTTGACGGCAGTGGCGAGGTTTTTTTCGATTTGGAGGGAGTTAGCAGCTTGACAACCGGTGGAAGTGCAACAATGCACCCGGATGCTTTTTTGTCTAGCTTTTTCTTTTGCGGCCACTGCCAATAATTCTTGTAAGTCCATATTTTTCTCAATCCACTAAAGTGAAAAATTACTGGGAGAAACTCTGTAGTTTCGCCAAGACAGTTTCCGAATCTTGTTTCGGGGCCACGACTCCATCGAAGACCACGGCCGGTGCAATCCCACAGGCCCCGATACAACGGGCCGACACTAGGGAAATTTCTCCATCGGCGGTGGTTTCTCCCACTTTGACATCAAAGCTGTTTTCGATGTCTTCGAGGATTTTGCCACTGCCTTTGACATAACAAGCAGTCCCCATACAGACGATACAGGTGTGTTTTCCCGCCGGTTTCAGGGAAAAGAGATGATAGAAGGTTGCTACCCCATAGACGCGACTGAGGGGCAGTTTTAGCGCCCGGGCAACGTAGAGGAGAACATCTTCTTCTAGGAATCCGAAGGCCTCTTGGGCTTTGTGCAGGACTTCAATCAGGGCTGATTGATTATATCCTGCTCGCTTCATGGTGATGTCGAGGACTTTGAAGCGTTTATCGCCACTGGGATGCTCTTTTTTCTCCGTTTGACGAGGATTGGCAGTTTGCATAAATCTTAACCAAATAAATTTTAGGGGCGATGACGGGAAAAAGATGGAGAGTTGTCGGTTTTCCTTGGTCATCTCCCTGCTTTTATTCTGACACTGGCTCCGGAGGGCGATCGATAACTTTATCTTTCCTTTAGTTATTGGGGGATATTCAGTTATCAGTGACCAGTTATCAGTTATCAGTCAGGGATTAGGAGATGGGGTAAAAAGCTGCACTTGTCTCAACACTATAACACCCTGAAGCAATGGTTTTTTTGCGGGAAGCATCCCCCTCTCATCGTAGGTTAAGGGGATGAGGTCATAACAATATGTTGCCAAAGGCGACTTTTCAGAATACAATAGAGAAGAGTAGTCATTCATCGCTCAGATTAGTTAAGATGACATTACATGACTAATAATATTGACCATGATCGCTTATTTAAGGAGTTAATCTCCACCTTTTTTCTCGAATTTATCGAGTTATTTTTTCCTCAAGTAATGGATTATTTAGATAGGGACTCGATTACTTTTTTAGACAAAGAAGTATTTACTGATGTCACGGAAGGAGAAAGGTATGAAAGCGATTTAGTCGCACAAGTTAAGTTTAGAGGAAAAGAATCTTTTTTTCTGATTCATCTGGAGGCGCAGGAAAGTTCCCGCAAGTGGTTTAATCGGCGAATGTTTACTTATTTT